>DASYFU010000432.1:0-9704 GCA_036498225.1 Gaiellaceae bacterium
TCGGGCACGACGTGGCGATCACCGATGCCGCGTTGCAGTCGGTCGAGTTGAAGTTCCCGCTGCTCTCCAATGCCTGGAAGAAGTCCACGCCGGGCTTGATGTTGCCGGCGGAGCCGCCGTTGTTGACGGCCGCGGCCCAGACCCCGGACAGTGCCGCGTTGGCCGACAGCGGGCTGCCGTTGAGGGCAACGTCGTTCTTGTACGCAGAGGACTTCAGCGCCGACCAGGAAGTCGGGCACGGGGTGGATCCAAGCAGGGTCAGGTTGCAACCGAACGAGATGAATCCGCCGTAGTCCTGGTAGTAGCTGCCATTAGCGGCCTTCTGATTGGCCGGGATGCTCGCCCAGGTCGCGACCTTGTAGGGCGCGAACAGGCTCGCGCTGGCGCCCGCGGACGCGAAAGCACCGCCGACGTCGACAACGTCAGGCGCGGACGAGCGGCCGCGCGACGTCTTGATCGCCTGGATCTCCTGAGCGCTCGAGCCGCTCGGGTTCTCGCTGTGGATCTTGATGCCGTACTTCTTGGAGAACGTGTTCAGCTCGACTCCGTAGTTGGCCCAATTGGTCGGCAGCGCGATCACGTTCAGCGTGCCTTCCTTCTTCGCCGCGGCGATCAGCGCGCTCATGCCGCCGCCTGCAGCGGCCGATTGCTCGGTCGACCAGTTGGTCGACGCCGACGAAGCAGTCGACGCAAATGCCGCGGCTGCGAGAACCGCAGAGACGCCGAGAGCGACCGCGACGACCGCGACACCCTTGGCGCCGCGCGAAGCAGAACTGCGCGCGGGTTTGGACAGACGATCGCTCAAGTCATCCTCCTGGTGATTGTTGACCGCCACGAACGTGGCCATTCGGACCTCCGGACCTAGGCCAAGACAACACATCTCGCGACCACGACCACAAGGGCCGTCGCAGTGTTGTAACACGATTGAAACCACGAGGTAAAGATGGAGTCCAAGCCCGTCCGAAGGAGCCCGATTCGCGTGCGTTCACCAAATCGGTAGATAGGGTCAGGTTCATGGAGTGGCTGCGGTGCGCGTTGCACGCCCATACGACGAACTCCGATGGAGATTTGCCTCCTGACAAGCTCGTCCGCCACTACGAATGGGCCGGATACGACGTTCTCGCGATCACCGACCACTGGGTACGCACCGCTGAGCGCTCAACCCGGAAGACGCTCGTCATCCCTTCGGTCGAGCTGAACGCCTGGTGTGGCGGCCCGGAACACGACGCCCACGTGCTCGCGCTCGGCGTCGAGGCCGACCCCGAGATCCCCGACAACGAATTCGCACCCCTCGAGGACGTCGTCGCGTGGATCCTCGACAACGGTGGCGTCCCCTATCTCGCCCACACGTATTGGAGCGGGCTCCGCACGAAGCAGTGGGAATCGTGCCCGGGGCTGCTCGGGATCGAGGTGTGGAACTCGGGCTGCGAGCTCGAGATCGGCCGCGGCGACTCGACCATCCACTGGGACGAGGCGCTCGAGCGTGGCCGCGGCTTCTTCGCGCTCGCCACCGACGACTCCCACCATCCCGGCTACGACAGCGGCTTCGCGTGGACGATGGTGCACGCCGAGGAGAAGAGCCAGGAGGCGGTGCTCGCCGCATTACGCATGGGCGACTTCTACGGCTCGACTGGGCCGGAGATCCGGAGCGTCGAGGTCGACGACGCCGCGGTGGTCGTCGAGTGCAGCCCGGCAGTCAGCGTGACGCTCGTGTCCAGTCGGTCGCGCGGCGCTCGCGCGAACGCGGGGCGGCTCGGATATCCGAAGGACTCGCAGGTCCTCGCGCGCGACGACCGCGGTCTCATCACCGCTGTGCGGCTCGAGCGGCCCTACGACGTGCCGTATGGCCGCGTCGAGGTGGCGGACGCGAACGGCGGTCGCGCATGGACAAATCCCCTATGGATCGCGCCAGCCGTCTAGAGCGACTCGCGTCGCAGCGCTTCCACCTGCTCGTCGTCGGCGGCGGCATCGTCGGCGCGGGCGTCGCGGAGGCGGCTACGGCACACGGGCTCTCGGTCGCGCTCGTCGACAAGGGCGACTTCGCCGGCGCGACGTCGAGCGCGTCCTCGAAGCTCGTGCACGGCGGCCTGCGCTACTTGCGCCTCGGCGACGTCGGACTCGTGCGCGAGGCGCACCACGAACTGCGCCTGCTCATGCGCGTCGTCGCGCCGCATCTCGTGCGCCGCCTGCCGTTCCTCTTCCCGTTGTACGAGGACGGGCCGTACCGCCCATGGTTCGTGCAATCCGGGATCGTGATCTACTCCACGCTCGCTCGTGCGAAGCTGAACGGGCTCGTCGACCTCGACCGCGCGCGGCGGATGGTGCCTCCGTTAAGAGGCGGAGGCCTCCGCTCGTGCGCGCTGTACGAGGACGCGTGGACGAACGACTCGCGGCTGACGCTCGCCAATCTGCGCGCGGCCGAGGAGCGCGGCGCTGTCGTCCTGAACTACGCGGAGCTCGTCGGCGTCCATCCGCTCGAGGTGCGCGTGGACAACCGCACGATCGCCGTCGACGCGCGCAGCGTCGTCAACGCCGCAGGCCCGTGGGTCGACCGCGTCCGCCGGCTCGAGGACGAGCAGGCGAAGCCGTCGATGCGCCTGAGCAAGGGCGCGCACGTGCTCGTCGACGGCGCGCAGGACTGGAGTGCGGCGCTGACCATTCCGCACGACAAGGTGCGCGTCAGCTTCGCGGTGCCGTGGGAGGGCATGCTCCTGCTCGGCACGACGGACACGCTGCACGACGGCGAGCCCGAGACGGCCGCGGTCACCGACGACGACGTCGCGCAGATCCTTCGCGAGGCGTCGGAAGGCGTCGACGACATCGGCCCCGTTCGCGCGAGCTTCTGCGGATTGCGCGTGCTGCCGGGCGGCGACGGCGCGACCGCCGACGCGCGCCGCGAGACGGTCTTCTCCGCCGGGCCGTCGGGAATGGTGAGCGTCGCCGGCGGCAAGCTGACGACATACCGGCGCATCGCCCTCGACGCGCTCGACCACGTCGGCGTCCGGAAGCTGTCGCGCCGCCCGCGGCCGCTTCCCGGTGCAACCGGTCTCGATCGGATCGCGTGGCCGGTCGAGCTCGACGCGCCGACGCGGGCGCACCTGATCCACCTGTACGGCTCGCTCGCCCCCGAGGTGCTCATGCCCGCGCTCGAGGACCCCTCGCTCCTCGAGCCGCTCGTCCCCGGCCGCCCTGACCTGCGCGCGCAGGAGCTGTACGCGTGGACGCACGAATGGGCCCGAACCGAGGAGGATGTGCTCCGCCGCCGCACAACGGGCTGGCTGGCCACCGGCGGCGTGCCCGCCTAAGACACGACCGGTGCCATGCACCGTCACGACTCCGTGTCGCGGTTGTCATCGACTCCGCACGCGCGACGACGTCTGAACTCCTTCCGCTCTCGAGACGTTGAACAGAACCACAACGAAACGCGTGTGCAAGCCGTATGCGTGCCTGGCACCGGTCGTGCCCTGCCGGGACGTGTGTTTGACCGGTCCTCCGGAGACACCATCTCTGGCCGCCGGCCGCGTCCGGGTCTAGATTCACGGCATGCCGATGAAGTACGCACGGCTGACGACGCCGCTCGTCCGAGACGGTGGAGAGCTGCGACCTGCGAGCTGGGACGAGGCGCTCGACCGCGCCGCGGCCGGCTTTCGCAAGGCGCTCGACGAAGGCGCCATGACCGGCGTCTTCAGCTGCTCCAAGGCGACCAACGAGCTGAACTTCGCGACGCAGAAGTTCAGCCGGGTCGTGCTCGGGTCGAACAACGTCGACAGCTGCAACCGAACCTGACACGCGCCCAGCGTCGTCGGTCTGGCGACGGTGTTCGGTGCAGGCGGCGGGACGAGCTCCTACGAGGAGACCCGGGCCGCGGACCTGATCGTCCTCTGGGGCTCGAACGCGCGCGAGGCACACCCGATCTTCTTCCACCACGTGCTGAAGGCCATGAAGAACGGCGCGAAGCTCATGGTGGTCGACCCGCGCCGGACGCCGTCCGCGCAGTGGGCCGATCTCTGGCTCGGGCTGGACGTCGGCACCGACATTCCGCTTGCGAACGCGGTGGCGCGCGAGATCATCCACGCCGGGCTTGCGGATCTGGACTTTGTCGCGCGGGCAACGACCGGATTCGAGGCTTTTCGGGACTCGGTCGAGCCGTGGACGCTCGCCGAGGCGGAGCGCGTCACCGGTGTGCCCGCCGACGCGATCCGCGAGCTCGCGCACGCCTACGGCGAGGCGACGAACGCGCAGCTGTGCTGGACGCTCGGGATCACCGAGCACCACAACGCGGTCGACAACGTGTTCGCGCTCATCAACCTCGCGCTGCTCACGGGCAAGGTCGGAAAGTGGGGCTCCGGGCTGCAGCCGCTACGTGGACAGAACAACGTGCAGGGCGGCGGCGACATGGGCGCGATCCCGAACAAGCTGCCCGGCTTCCAGGACATCCTCGACGACGGGGCGCGCGCGAAGTTCGAAGCCGCGTGGGGCGCGTCCGTCCCGTCCGAGTACGGACTGCATCTCACCGGGATGTTCGAGGCGATGGAGCACGGCGACTTGACCGCCGTCTACGTCGTCGGCGAGAACCCGGCTCAGGGCGAGGCCGACCAGGCGCGCGCGGAGCGGCTGCTGACCGGGCTCGACCATCTCGTCGTCCAGGACCTCTTCCTGACGCGGACGGCGCAACTGGCAGACGTCGTTTTGCCGGCGGCGGCGACGCTCGGCGAGGCCGAGGGGACGGTGACGTCGAGCGAGCGGCGCGTGCAGCGGGTGCGCAAGGCGTTCGACCCGCCGGGCGAGGCGCGCGACGACGTCGAGGTCGTGTACGAGCTCGCGCGACGCATGGGCCACGACCTCGGCTCCCCGCGCGCGGAGGACGTGTGGAACGAGCTCCGCTCGCTCTCGCCCATGCACGCGGGCATGAGCTATGCGCGACTCGAGGAGCACGGCGGCATCCAGTGGCCCTGCTGGGACGACGACGATCCCGGCGCACTGTTCCTGCACGGCCGCCTGTGGGACGAGGAGGTCGAGGAGCCCGCGCCGTTCCAGGTCGTGGAACACGACCCGCCGGTGGACACCCTCGACGACGACTTCCCGCTCCGTCTCACGACGGGCCGCCGGCTGGAGTCGTACAACACCGGTGTGCAGACCGGCGGCTACGAGTCTCCGCTCCACCGCGGCGGGACCGACATCCTGCTCGCGCCCGAGGACGGCGCGCGCTACGGCGTCGCGGACGGCGCGCGCGTGCGCATCGTCTCGCGCCGCGGCGCCGTCGAGACGTCGGCGCGCTACGACCCGACGCTGCGCGCCGGACTCGCGTTCATGAACCTGCACTTCCCCGACGAGGTGGCGACGAACATGCTCACGATCGACGCGACCGACCCGAAGTCGGGGACGGCGGAGTTCAAGGCGACCGCGATCCGCCTGGAGCCCGTTGCCTGACCTCAAGCTGCTCGACGCCGAGCCGACCGAGGCGGAGCGCGATGCGATCGACGCCGTCGTGGGAGCGGAGGCCATGAACGGGAATCGGGTCGCGCGGTCGGACCGCACGCGTCGCAACCTGTTGCTCCCGGCGCTGCGTGCGGCGCAGCGACGCGTCGGCTGGGTGACGCCCGGCGCGCTCGGCTACGCGTCGCGCCGGCTCGAGGTGCCGCCCGCCGAGGCGTACGGGGTCGCGACGTTCTACGCGATGATCGCGCTCGAGGAGCGGCCGGCGGAAGTGCTGCACGTGTGCACCGACCTCTCGTGCGCGCTCAAGGGTGCGACGGTGCCCGAAGGCGCCGTAGCGTCGCCGTGCCTCGGCCTGTGCGAGCTCGCGCCGGCCTCCCTGCGCACGATCGCCGGCGAGCACCCGCACGAGATCCAGTTCCCGGAAGAGCGACTTCCCGTCCACGGCGACAAGCTCCTGCGGCGCATCGCGACCGGCCAGCCGTACGGCGAGTTTCGCGCCCTCGCGCGCGCGCGTGACATGGGACCCGACGCCGTCATCGCGGCGGTCAAGGCCTCGCCGCTCCTCGGCCGTGGCGGCGCGGCGTTCCCGACCGGTGCCAAGTGGGAGGCGGTCGCGCGGCAGCCCGCGCAGCCGCACTACCTCGTCTGCAACGCGGACGAGTCGGAGCCGGGAACGTTCAAGGATCGCGTGATCATGGAGCAGGACCCGTTCGCGCTCATCGAGTCGATGGCGATCGCGATGTACGCGACCGGCTGCGAGAAGGGCTTCATCTACGTCCGGGCCGAGTATCCCCTCGCGCAGGAGCGCATCCAGCATGCGATCGACGCGAGCGGCTTCGACATCGAGCTGCGCATCGGCGCCGGCGCCTACGTGTGCGGCGAGGAGACGGCGCTCTTCCAGTCGATCGAGGGCTACCGCGGCGAGCCGCGGAACAAGCCGCCGTTCCCGGTCGAGGTCGGCCTGTTCGGCAAGCCGACGGTGGTGAACAACGTCGAGACGCTCGTGAACGTCCCCCACATCCTGCTCGGCGATGACGCACGCGACACGCGGCTCTTCTGCGTGTCCGGCAACGTCGCGCGCCCGGGCCTGTACGAGCTCGAGCTCGGCACGCCGCTGCGCGAGCTGCTCGAGCTCGCCGGCGCGGAGCCGGCGAAGGCGGTGCTGCTGGGCGGCGCGGCCGGCTCGTTCCTGCGGCCGGATCAGCTGGACCTCGAGCTCTCGTTCGACGCCGCGCGTGCGGCCGGCGTGACCCTCGGCTCCGGCGTCGTCATCGTCTACGGCGAGGATGCGGATCTCGTGTCGGCCGTCCTGCGCATCGCCGAGTTCTTCCGCGACGAGTCCTGTGGGCAATGCGTCCCCTGCCGCGTCGGCACCGTGCGCCAGGAGGAGGCGCTGCACCGCCTCGCGGCCGGGAAGACGAACGGGAACGAGCTCGCGGTGCTCGCCGACCTGACGCAGGTGATGCGCGACGCGTCCATCTGCGGGCTCGGGCAGACGGCGGCGAATGCGGTCGCGTCGGCGATCGAGAACCTCGGGGTGCTCGCGTGAAGATCACGATCGACGGCGTCACCACGAACGTCGCGGAAGGATCCACGATCCTCGACGCCGCGAGGCAGATGGGGATCGACACGCCGACGCTCTGCTACAGCGACACGCTCACGCCGGTGAACGTGTGCCGCGTGTGCGTCGTCGAGCTCGAGGGCGCGCGCACGCTCGTCCCCGCGTGCTCGCGCAAGGCCGAGGACGGGATGGTCGTGCACACCGACTCGGAGCGCGTGCGCACGAGCCGGCGCCTCGTCATGGAGTTGCTCGGCTCGTCCACCGACCTCTCCACCGCTCCGGACGCGCTCGCGTACATCGAGCGCTACGACGCGCGGCCCGACCGCTTCGGCGCGGGCTCGCTCACCGTCGCGCAGGCGGTGAAGGTCGACAACGACCTGTACGTGCGCGACTACTCGAAGTGCATCCTCTGCTACAAGTGCGTCGAGGCGTGCGGCGTCGATCACCAGAACACGTTCGCCATCTCCGTCGCCGGGCGAGGGTTCGGTGCGCACATCTCCACCGAGCTCGACGTGCAGCTCCCAGAGTCCGCGTGCGTGTACTGCGGCAACTGCGTCGCCGTCTGCCCCACGGGCGCCCTGATGGCGACGAGCGAGTTCGAGCTGCGCGAGGCCGGCGAGTGGCGCGAGGAGGAGCAGACGGAGGTCGACACCGTCTGCCCGTACTGCGGCGTCGGCTGCAACCTCACGCTCCACGTCCAGGACGACGCGATCGTCAAGGTCACCTCGCCGGACGACCACGACGTCACGCGCGGCAACCTCTGCATCAAGGGCCGCTTCGGCTACCGGTACGTTCAGAACAGATGACCGTGCAAGTTCTCTATTGGCAGGACGTCCCGTCGCTCGTGAAGGCGCCGGACGGATCGAAGCGCCAGCTCTCCGACTGGTTTCAGCAGGAGATCGACCGTCGCGCGATGGACCAGGGGCTCGTCGGCAGCGACGCGTACCTCGAGCACTGGCACTGGGAGGACGCCGAGGGAACGCTCGACGAGATTGCCGATGCACTCGAGCGCGCGCGATGAAGAGGAACACGAGCCAGGAGGAGTCGTTCGAGTCCCGCTGGGAGGCGGCGCCCGCAGTGCTGATCGTGATCGGGCTTCAGGTCCTGCTCGCGCTCGTCAGCCTGAAGGAGGGCTGGACGCTCGCCGGGCTCCGATGGTGGGTCTGGCTCGTCTGTGTCGGCCCGGAGGCGGTCTTGCTCATCCCGCTCGGGTTCGATCGTCCCCGCCACCGGCTCGAGCAGACGGGGAAACGCCGCATGGTGGCGCTGTCGCTGCTCGGGGTCGTCAACCTCTCGAACGCCTTCCTCGTCGCCACGCTGATCGTGTCGCTCGTCCACGGCGACGAGAAGAGCGGCGGCCAGCTGCTCCTCAAGGCGATGACGGTCTGGTCGACGAACGTCATCTCGTTCGGCCTGGTCTTCTGGGCGGTCGACCGGGGCGGGCCGGTGCGCCGCGCTCGGCCGAATCCCCCGCCCGCCGACTTCCAGTTCCCGCAGATGGAGAACCCGGAGCTCGCAGCGCCCGGCTGGTACCCGCAGCTCGTCGACTACGTCTACGTGTCGTTCACGAACTGCATCGCCTTCAGCCCGACCGATGCGATGCCGCTCAGCCGGCGCGCGAAGCTCTTGATGCTCTCCGAGTCCGGCGTCTCCGCGATCACGGTGCTGCTCGTCGCGGCGCGCGCTGTGAACATCTTCCGCTGATGCGATCCCGGCGCGCGATCACCGTCGTCGGCTGCCACGCCGGCGGCGAGATCGGCAACGTCGTCGTCGGCGGCGTGCTGCCGCCGCCGGGCGACACGGTGTTCGAACGCATGCAGGCGCTGCGCGCGGACGACTCGCTGCGGCGGCTGCTGCTGCGCGAGCCGCGCGGCAGCGTCGCGGTGCACGCGAACCTGATCGTGCCGTCGTCGCGCGAGGACTGCGACGCCGGGTTCATCATCATGGAGCCGACCGAATATCCCGCGATGTCGGGCTCGAACACGATCTGCGTCGCGACCGTGCTCCTCGAGACCGGCATGGTCGCGATGCGCGAGCCGGAGACGACGCTGCGCCTGGAGGCGCCCGCAGGCGTCGTCGAGGTGACCGCGCGCTGCGTCGACGGGCGCTGCGAGAGCGTCGAGCTGACGAACGTCCCCTGCTTCGCCGACCGGCTCGACGCCGACCTCGACGTCGAAGGCATAGGGACGATCACCGTCGACGTCGCGTTCGGCGGCATGTGGTACGCGATCGCCGCCGCGCATGCGCTCGGCTTCGCGCTCGAGCCGTCGGAGGCGCGCGATCTCTCGCGCGTCGGCGAGCTGATTCGCATCGCAGCGCGCGAGCAGCTGCCGTGCGTGCACCCGGAGAACCCCGACATCGCCGGCGTGAGCATCGTCCAGATCGCCGAGCCATGGCGCGGCGTCGGCGCGGTGTCGAAGAACGCCGTCGTCGTCTCCCCCGGCCGGCTCGACCGCTCGGCCACCGGCACGGGGCTGTCGGCGCGCATGGCCGCGCTCCACGCGCGCGGCGCGATGAAAGCCGGCGACGGGATGACGCATGCATCCGTCATCGGCTCGACCTTCGACGGCCGCATCGTCTCCGAGACCACAGTCGGCCGCCGCCCCGCGATCGTTCCGGCCATCCGCGGAAGCGCCTGGATCACCGGCACGACGCAGGTGCTCGTCGACCCGACCGATCCGTTCCCCGAGGGCTATCTGCTCTC
>DASYFU010000433.1:0-6723 GCA_036498225.1 Gaiellaceae bacterium
CTCGCCGAGGCCCGCCTCTTCGATCGGCGCCCGGCACGCGGCGTTGACCTCGCGGGCCACGGCCCCGGCTCGCGCTGCAGCGCGGCCGGCCTCCTGCGCCGCGAGCATCGTCGCGTACGCGTCGCGATAGTCGGCAGGCGGCTCGCCGCAGTAGATCGTGCGGCCGAAGTCGGAGCAATAGCCATCGACGACTCCGCCGAAGTCGAACATGACCGCGGTGCCCGAGGGGATGCCCGAGCGGCCTGTGGCCGTTCCGGAGTCGAAGTCGTCGAGCCCCGTGAAGATGTGCGTCGTGAAGGACGGGCAGCGAGAGCCGGCTGCGCGGAGCTCGTGCTCGACCGCCTCGACCAGGTCGACCATGCTGACGCCGGGGACGACGAGCGGCGCAACGGCGGCCATCGCGTGCTCGACGGTGTCGATCGCGCGGCCCATCGCGGCGAGCTCCTCGCCGGTCTTCACGCGACGTAGCTCGTTCACGAGCCGCGAGCCGGTTTGGAGCCGCTCGCTCCCGAAGACGCGGCCGAGGTGGAGCACCGTCTCGGCCCAGACACGGTCGCCGACGGCAACTGCCGCCGCGTCGCCGAGCCCTGCCGCCGCGCGCTCGAAGATCGCCGGGCCGTCGTCGGTCTCGCTGACGACGATCACCTCGCCGTCCGGCTCGTCGCGAAGATCGAACGCGACGAACATGCGCGGGAAGAGGAAGACCGGATCGGCGCCGGGGCGGAAGAACGCGCCCGTCACCCACCCGTGCGCGTACGACGCCTCGCCGAAGTTCGGGATCTGCCGCTCGACGCCGGTGAGGTACTCGAGGTCGGCGGACGGCCCGAGGAAGAGCACGTCGACGTCCGCGGCCTCCATCCGCTCGTGCAGACGCCGCTGCCGCTGCGCGTAATCGAACATCACGCGATCCTACGTTGCGCCAAGTACGTCCTCGTGGTTGTGCACGACGAGCCACGCGCCGTCGCGGCGGCGCCAGACGCTCGTGTTCCGGATTCGCGTCGTCTTCCCGCTCTCGACGACGGTGAGCAGATGGCGGACGAGCGCGACATCGCCCCAGACGTCGATCACAGGGTCGCTCGCGACGAGCTCGTCAGGAGGCGCGGACGGAGGCCGTCGACTCCGGAGCGCGTCGAGCTCGTCCTTTCCCCGGATGAGCCCCGGCTCCGCCGAGTCCCAGATCGTCGCCGAGGTGTCGATGCTGCGGTCGGTCCGCGCCGGGTCGCCGGCGAGGAATCCGGCGTAGATCTCGTTCAGCGCAGCCCAGATCTCGCTTTCGTCGTCGTTCATCGCGTTCAACGGAGAAGTGGCAGCACTCGGTCGCACAGGAGGTCGACGCCGCCGCGCGTGGTGAGCCCTTGTGGCGTCCCGAACTCGACGCGGTGGACGCCGGCGTCGTAGAGGGAGAGCGCATGTGCGGCCACGTCCTCGGGCGTCCCCGCGATCACGAACTTCTCGAGAGGCGGAGGGTCGCCGGGTCGTAGCTCGAGCGTCGGGTCGAGGTCGCCGACGACGTCCAGATACATCTGCACTTCCGCGCGTGCGTGCTCGCGCGCTCGATCGCCGTCCTCGTCGACGACCGTCACTGCGCCGACGACGATCCTCGGACCGTCGTCCCCGAGCCAGCTGCGCATCAGCCGGACCATGTCGGGGTTGGCGCAGCCGCCGATCTTCACTTCGTTCGCCACCTCACGCGCGTAGGACGCCGCGCGTGGGCGCCAGGTGCCGATGAGGAGCGGCACCTCTCGGCGAAGCGGCTCGTAGGCGAGGCCGGCGTCCGGCGCGAGCGTGAACCGCTCACCGGCGAAGCCGCTGCGGTCGCCGGCGAGCAGTCGGCGGACGATCTCGACGGCTTCGCGTAGCCGGGTGAGCGGGCGGCGCTCATCGAGGCCGAGCTGCTCGAGCCACGACCCGGTGACGAGCCCGAGATACGCGCGTCCTCCCGAGGCGAGGTCGAGCGCGGCGACCTGGCCGGCGATCTCGACCGGGTGCAAGGTGCGCGCATTGAGCGCGGCCGGCCCGAGCCGTACACGCTCGGTCACGCGGGCCATCGTGAGGAGCGGGAAGATCGCCGGCTGGAAGAAGAGGTCGTGGAACACCGAGATCACGTCGAAGCCGGCTGCCTCGGCTCGACGCGCCAGCGCCTCGTACTCCTCGGCTCGCTTGTCCGACTGCAGGCCGAGTCCGACCTCGCGCGCCGTCAGGTCAGCTCCTCGGTTCGCATGACGCGCTCGCCGATGCGTTCGATGCGCATGACGACCCGTTCCTCCGGATCGGGACAGCAGACGAGCGTGTCCTGCTCGAGCCAGTCCTCATCCGGCAGCTTGCGCTGCTTTGCGGGCAGCATCGGCAGCACCGACTGGATCGCGTAGAGGCAGAAGTACTTGCCTTCGGGAATGCGCACACGACTCGATTCGGTCACTTCGAAGTAGTCGCCCACCTCGAGCCCGCAGACCGACCTGCCCTCGATGCGCTCGACGGTGACGCGCAGGTCGTAGATGCGCATGTCGGTCATCAGTGCACGATCTCGGTCGCGAAGCCGACGACGATTGCCGGTGCGTCGGAGGCATTTCGCATCGTGTGCGGGTGCGACGAGGGCCACACGACGCACTGACCTTCGTGGAGGACGTACTCGACCCCGTCGACGACGAGCACGAGCTCGCCCTGCGCGACGTAGGCGACGTCGATCCCCGCGTGGGTGATCGAGTCGTCGAACCCGGAGTGGGGGGCGAAGGACGCGACCAGCAGCTCGAGGTGCGACCCGGGGATCCTGAACGCGGAGAACTCGACACCGTCGCCGCGCGCTCCCTTCCGGGCAGGCTCGACGAAGCGCGGGGCCGACTGGCGCAGCGAGTAGCCGAGCAGGGAGGCGACGTCGTGGTCGAGCGCCTCGGCGATCAGCGCCAGGCGGCCGAGCGCGATGTCGGAGTCGCCCCGCTCGACGGCGCCGAGGAAGGACGCGGAAACCCCGGACGCCTCGGCGAGCGCACGCACGGAGATGCCGCGCTGGGACCGCAACCGCCGGATGACAGCGCCGACCTGGGGTGCGCCGACGGGAGCCCTCACGTCCACGCGGCGAGCATATCCCGGTCCTTGCCTTTGAGCGAAATATCGGTCAGTGTTGCAACATTGTGCGCCGTCGCACGCCGGCGGCACGCCGCACGACGAAGAGGAGGGACTTCAGTGCTCAGCTCGAGGAGGCTCAGGCGGGCAGGCGCGGTAGCCGCAGTCGCAGGGATCTTCGCCGCGCTCGCGGCGAGCGCATCGGTGGCGACCGCATCGACGGCAGCCGCCCAGAAGGCGAATTGCTCGTTCACGCTGCGGATCGGGGACGTCCTGCCGTTCACCGGCAGTCTCGCCGCGTTCGGCGGCAACATGGACAAGTCCGTCAAGCTCGCGATCGGCCTTCAGAACGCGGCGCTCAAGAAGGCGGGCCTAGCGAAGAAGATCAAGGTCGTCCTCGTCGACTCGCAGGACGGGCAAACGCAGGCGACCGCGGCCGTTGAGGCTGCGAAGAAGGAGGTCGGCGAGCACGTCAACGTCATCATCGGCGAGATGGCGTCCGGCGCGACCATCCCGATGGCGCAGTCGGTGACGATCCCGAACCACATCATCCTGATCTCACCGACCGCGAGCGCGCCGCAGCTGGTCCAGCTCCCCGGCGGTTGGGGTTGGGTCTGGCGCGCCTACCCGTCGGACAATCTGCAGGGCAGGGTGCTCGCAGAAGCGGCGCTGCAGAAGTTCGGCAAAGGCGCGACCATCAACGTCGGCGCGCGGAACGACGCGTTCGGCACGGCGCTCGAGCAGCTCTTCGTCGCGCAGTGGAAGGCGCTCGGCGGCAAGATCGGCGTCGACATCTCGTGGAACCCCGATCAGCCGACGTTCGACACGGAAGCGGGTCAGCTCGTGTCGGGCAACCCGGCCGGCTGGGTGATCATCGACTTCCCCCAGACGTTCGTGAAGTTCGCTCCGTCGCTCGTGCGCACCGGCAAGTGGGACGCCGCGAAGACGCTCATGACCGAGGCGCTGAAGGACGGCCCGACGCTCGACGGAATCGGACAGCCGGCCCTCGGCCTCTCGGGGACCGCCGCCAGCGCCGCCGGCGGCCCGGCGGGCAACGCGTTCCACGCGCTCTGGAACAAGGATGTGAAGGGCGCGCAGCCGTACACCGGGTTCGAGGGCACGGCCTTCGACGCCGCCAACGTCGCGTTCCTGGCAGCGATGCGAGGCTGCTCGGCGTCGCCGGCGAAGATCAAGAACAACCTCGTTGCCGTCTCCGGACCGCCCGGCGTGAAGGTCACCTTCCAGCAAATGGGGAAGGCGATCTCGTTGCTGCTCGCACACAAGGAGATCAACTACGAGGGTGCGTTCAGCCCCGTCGACTTCGACCCCGACGGAGACATCAGCTCGGCCGTGTACGAGATCTGGCGGTACGACGGCAACAGCAAGTTCACGACGCTGAAGACGTTCACGTTTACCGGCAAGTGACGCGTCTGACCTGGCGGGAGGGCGGCGGCTTCGAGGAAGCCGCCGCCTATTCCCGCGCCGTCCGCATCGGATCGCATGTCGCCGTCAGCGGTACCGCGCCGATGGACGACGGCGTCGTCCTCCACCCCGGCGATGCGTACGCGCAGGCTTCGACGGCGATCGCGAAGGCGCTCGCCGCAGCCGCGCAGCTCGGCGCGCGGCCCGAGGACGTGATCCGGACGCGGCTCCTGCTCGCGGTCGGCAGCGACTGGGAGGCGGTGGTGCGCGCACACCGTGAGGCCTTCGCCGGAATCGATCCGGCGAACACGTCGTACTACGTCGCCGGATTCATCCCGGAGGGAGTGCTCGTCGAGTTCGAGCTCGACGCGATCCTGCCCGAGGCGGAGCCGCCGAGGTAGAGCTCCACGACGCGCGGATCGTCGAGCAGTTTGCGGCCCGTGCCGCTGTAGGCGTTCCGCCCGGTGTCGAGGACATAGCCGGTGTCGGCTAGCGCGAGCGCACGGCGTGCGTTCTGTTCGACCATCACGATCGCGATCCCGAGCGAGCGGATCTCGACGAGCTTCTCGAAGACGAGGTCGATCGCGATCGGCGAGAGGCCTGCGGAGGGCTCGTCGAGGAGGAGCAGGCGCGGCCGCGCGACGAGCGCGCGCGCGAGCGCGACGAGCTTTCGCTGGCCGCCCGAGAGCGAGCCGGCGCGCTGGCGGCGGCGCTCGGCGAGCACCGGGAACACCCCCAGCACCCGCGCGATCTCCGACTGGCGCTCCGCGCGCGGCAGGACGAGCGCTCCCACGTGCAGGTTCTCGGCGATGCTCAGGCTCGGGAAGACGTTCTCCACCTGCGGGACGAGGTTCATGCCGCGCCGGGTGAGCCGGTCGGCGCGCTCGCCGGTCACGTCGGCGCCGTCGAAGCGCACCGATCCGCTGCTCGGGCGCACGAGCCCGTAGACGGCTTTGAGCAGGGTCGACTTCCCCGCGCCGTTCGGTCCGACGATCGCGACGATCTGCTCGGCCTCGGCAGTGAGGTCGACGCCGCGCAGGATGAGCGCGTCGTCGTAGCCGGCCTCGAGCCCGTTCACCTCGAGGAGCGGCGCGGTCAATGCGCCGTCCCCAGGTAGGCGTCGACGACCTGCTGATTCGCCCGCACCTCGTCCGGCGTACCGACGGCGATGACGCGGCCTTCGTTCATGACGACAACGCGATCGGCCGCCTGCATGACGAAGTCGAGGTCGTGTTCCACGATCAGGAACGTGATGCTCCGGTCGCGCCGAACGGCGAGGATGTGCTCGAGCAGCTCGACGCGGAGCGCGGGGCTGACACCGGCGATCGGCTCGTCGAGGAGCACGAGCGACGGCTCGAGCATGAGGACGCGTGCGAGGTCGAGCAGCTTGCGCTGTCCGCCGGAGAGCGTGCCCGCGTAGTCGTGCGCGTGCGACTCGAGACGAACGAGCGCGAGCATCTCCCGCGCGCGGTCGAGCGTGCGCCGCTCGTGCGCGCGCGCGGCGCGGGGCCTAAAGAGGACGCCGGTGAGCTGTTCGCCGGGATGACGCATGGACGCGAGCAGCAGGTTGTCGAGCACCGTCATGCGCGTCAGGACGCGCGCAGCCTGGTACGTGCGGACGACGCCTGCGCGCGCCACGCGATACGCCGATCGCCTCTCGATGCGCTCACCCGCGAAGACGATGCGGCCCGAGTCCGGCTTGAGCGATCCAGCGATCGTCGCGAACAAGGTCGACTTTCCCGCGCCGTTGGGCCCGATGAGGCCGGTGATCGATCGGTCTTCGACTGCAAAGGAGGCGCCGTCGACGGCGCGCACCGCGCCGAAGGTGCGGACGACGTCCTCCACGTCGAGCAACGCCGTCACTCGAGCACCATCTCCCGCTTGTTGCCTAGCAGGCCCTGCGGCCGCACGAGAACGAGCACGAGGATGATCAGGCCGACGATGATGAGGCGCAGGTATGCGCGCTGGTCCGACGCGAACCATGAGAACGGCGCGAAGTTGAGGAAACGCGTGCCTGCGAAGATGAAGCCGAAGACGCCGGCACCGACCGGCACCGCCCACACGCGGCCGGCGCCCCCGAGCAGCAAGATCATCCAGGCGAAGAACGTCAACAGCGGCTGGAAGTCGTCCGGGCTGAAGAACGAGAACTGCCAGGCGTAGAAGAGGCCGGCGACCCCGGCGAGCGCGGCCCCGAGGGCAAGGGCCTGGAGCTTGTACGCGAGCACGTTCTTCCCGAGCGAG
>DASYFU010000434.1:0-1527 GCA_036498225.1 Gaiellaceae bacterium
GACGTCGAGGCCGACGAGCTGGTCAAGGGCTGGGAGGTCGCGAAGGGCGAGTTCGTCATCGTCGAGGAGTCCGACCTCGAGTCGGTCGCGCTCCAGCGCTCGCAGTCGATCGAGATCCTCCGCTTCGTCGCGCTCGCCGACGTCGACCCCGTGTACTTCGACCGGACGTACTACCTCGCGCCTGCCGCCTCCGACGCACAGAGGCGTCCATACGTCCTTCTCCTGCGCGCGATGCAGGAGTCGGGGATGGCGGCCGTCGGCAAGTTCGTGCTCTGGGGCAAGGAGAACCTCTGCCTCATCCGCCCGCAGGGCGACACGCTCGCGCTAGAGACGCTCTTCTTCGCGGAGGACGTCCGTTCGAACAAGGAGATCGAGGAAGCGGTCGAGGCGACAGAGGTGAAGAAGCCCGAGCTCGCGCTCGCGGCCCAGGTGATCGAGAGCCTCGTCGGCGAGTGGAACGCGGCCGACTTCGAGAACGAGTACCGGCGCGACCTCCAGAAGATGCTCGACGCGAAGCTCGCAGGCCAGGAGATCAAGCGGCCGGAACCTGCGCCGGAGACGCCGGTCATCGACCTGATGGAGGCGTTGCGGAAGAGCGTCGAGGACGTGCAGGGTAGGCGTGCAAAGGCGCCCGCCAAGACGAAAGCCGCCTCGTCGGGCGGCTCTCGTCGGAAGACTCCGGCGCGTAAAGCGTCTTAGGACGCTTGCGGCAGCGCGCCGAGCGCTTGCAGCTGCGCTTGGAAGAGATACCGGTCGATCTTGCCCTGGTAGATGGGCACGCCCTCCTGCATGCAGAGCCTGATCACCTCTTGGCGATCGATGTTCAGCTCCTTCGACAGCTCTTCGGGCGTGAGGTGATTTGCCATCCGGCCTGCTCCTTCCCTGGGCACGAAAAAACCCGCCGGCGCCGAGCGCTCAGACGGGTTAGCCGTGACCCCTTCTTGTCGACGTGACGGGCATCACTCGGCCCGTCCCAGCAAGGCATCCATTGAGCGAAGAATATGCCCCCATGAGGACGGACGCAAAACCGGAGATCGAGGGATTCGAGGAACGATCGCTCAACCATGCGGGAACGCGGATCCGCTATCTCGCCGGCGGATCGGGCCCGCCGATCGTGCTCGTCCACGGGCTCGGCGGGGCCGCCCCCAACTGGCGGCTCGTCGCTCCGGCGCTCGCCGCGCGCCACCGCGTTCTCGTCCCCGAACTGCCCGGGCACGGCGGGTCGGCGCCGCTCGGCGGCGCGTCGTCGCTCGATCCGTTCGCCGAGGCCCTCCTCGCCGTCGCGGAGGCCGAGGACGCGGCGCCCGCGCCGTGGGTCGGCCACTCGCTCGGCGGCCTCGTCGCGCTGCGCGCGGCTGCGCTCCGGCCCGAGGCCGTCGACAGGATCGTGCTCGCGGCTGCAGCCGGCATCTCGTCCGCGACCCGCGTCGGCAAGGTCACGGTCACACTCATGGGCGTGGCAGAGCCGGGCAAGTTCATCGGCCGGCGGCGGCGCCGCGTCCTCGGCCTCCGCGACGGCGAGGAGGG
>DASYFU010000435.1:0-1714 GCA_036498225.1 Gaiellaceae bacterium
CCGAGCGGGTTCGGCAGCGGACGGCTGCCGGACGGGAGCCGCGCCCACGCGGCGGCGTACTCGGGATCGTGCGTGAAGCGGCTGCGCAGGTCGGCGGCGAGCTCGGAGATCTCCTCCTGCTCGACCGCGAACGCATGAGCGATCGCCTCGCGCGTGATGTCGTCGGGCGTCCCGCCGAGCCCGCCGGTGACGAGGAGGAAGTCGACGAGCGGCGCTTCGCGGCGCACGAACCCTGCGATCGCGTCGATCTCGTCCGGCACGGCGGCGATCAGGCGAACGGACACGCCGAGCGGCGCGAGCCGCCGCGCGAGCCACGAGCCGTTCGAGTTGGGAACGTCGCCCGAGACGAGCTCGTTCCCGATCGTGAGGATCGTCGCCGTCGCCATCAGCCGTTCACCATACGGACGATGGGTGTGCCGGCGACGTGCTCGACGATGGTCACACCGCCGTAGCGGACGTCGATGCGGAAGATCGACTCGTCGGGGATCCCGAGCCACGCGGCGAGACCCGCGCGGATGATGCCGCCGTGCGTGACGACGATCGCGCTCTCGTGCTCGGCGCGGATCCGCTCGAAGCTGCGCAGCGCGCGCGCCTTCAGGTCGGCGTATCTCTCGCCGCCGGGGAAATGCACCTGGGTCGGCGTCTCCATCCAGGCGCGGTACAGCTCGGGCTCGCTCGCCGCGATCTCGTCGAACGTCCGCCCCTCGAGCTCGCCGAAGTCGAGCTCGCGCAGATCGTCGTCGACCCGCGGCTCCGCCGCGAGCGGCGCGGCGGTCTCGCGAGCGCGCAGGCGCGGGCTCGTCCACACCGCGTCCGCGGAGAGTCGCGCCGCGAGCTCGCGCGCGTGGGCGCGGCCTGCGTCGGAGAGCCCGACGTCGAGGCTTCCGTAACAGCGGCCGCGCGCGTCCTCATCCGGCTCGCAATGGCGGACGAGGACGAGACGGCTCACAGGAGCGCGACCGCCGCGATGAGCGCGCCCGTCTCCGCGAGCTCCGCCGATGCGCCGAGGACGTCGCCGGTCACGCCGCCGAGCCACCGTCGCGCTGCGAGACCGCACGCGAGGCCGATGCCCGCGACGACGGCGAGGAGCAGCGCCGCATGCAGGACGACGCACACGACGATCGCGGTCGCCACCGCGAACACGCCGCGCAGCAGGCCGGTCCCGCCCATCGCCTGGCCGACCCCGCCGGCCGGCCGCGCGTACGGCGGCGCGACCGAGAGCGCGACGGGCACCGCGCGTCCACTCGCTGCGGCGCAGGACGCGGCCCGAAGGGCATCGTGGTGGCCGACGAGCGCCGCGAGCGCCGCGGTCTTCGCTCCGAGGTCGAGCACGAGCGCGACGGCGCCGTACGCACCGACGGCGTGGTCGCGCATGATCTCGAGCGCACGCTCGCGCGTCGGCGCGGTGAGCGCGTCCGCGGTGTCGGCGAGCGCGTCGAGATGGAGCACACCGGTCAGCGCGGTCCCGGCCGCGACGCCGACGACGGCGGCGAGCAACGGGGTCAGCGCATGGCCGGTTCCCTGCGCGATGCCGCCGACGACAGCGCCGATCCCGAGCCCGACGAGCGGGAAGAACGCCGCGCCGCGCGCGACGTCGGCGCCGCCGAGCTCCAACCGGCGGCCGACGGGAATGCGCGTGAGGAACGAGACCGCGGCTGCGGCGCCGCGCAGCTCAGTGGCCGGAGTCGGTGACACCCGCGTCTCCAAAGGTGGC
>DASYFU010000436.1:0-6473 GCA_036498225.1 Gaiellaceae bacterium
AGCCGAGCCCCACGAGGAAGCCGAGGACGCCGCACAGGTAGCCCAGGACGAGCGAGAGCTCGTTGAAGTCCACTTGGGAGAAGAAGTGGAAGCTCGGCCCGGTGACGGCGTGCGCGGCGAACCAGCCGACGTACCAGCCGCCGATGCCGAGCAGGCACGCGGTCAGGAGGTTGAAGCCGACGAGGCGGCGGGCGACGCTCATCCGGCTCTCCTCTGCGGGTCGGGGTAATAGACCTTGGCGTACTTCGGCAGGTACTTCAGGATCGGCGCGAAGTCGCGCTGCTGCGACTTGATCCAGGCGGTGAACTGCGCCATCGGCACGACGCGGCCCTGGTTGAACATGTAGCCGTGCCAGAGCCCACACAGCTCGGCGCAGCGAACCTCGAACGTGCGCGGGCCTTTCGTCTTGACGAATGCGACGTTGTCCACGCCCGGATTCGCGTCGGCCTTCACGCCGAGCTCGTACGCCCAGAAGGAGTGGATCGCGTCGAGCGACGTGACGTGGAGCTCGATGTACGTATCCGCCGGCAGCACGAGCTCAGGCGTCTCGAGGCCGCCGTACGTCGGGTACCGGTACGTGAACTGCCACTGCTGCGCGATCACCTGCACGGGGATCTTCGGCCCGCCCGGGACGGCGATCGGGTTGGGCCCCTGCCCCCCGCCCGAGCCGTTCTGCAGGAGCTCGAACGTCCCGAAGCCGGCGAGGAAGAGCACGGTGAGCGACGTGAGCGCGATCCACCACACACGCACCTGCGCGTCGTCGCGCAGCGGCGGCCCGTCGACGAGCTCGCCGCCGGTGTGGCGGAACTGGGTGAGCACGTAGACGAAGAAGACGAGAAGCAGGCAGATGACCGGCGTGACGATCGCCGTCATCCACGTGTTCGCGTCGACCTGCTCGCTCGCCTGCGCGCTGCCGTTGCCGGGCGGAAGGTGCGGCCCGAGCACGAGCGCGACGATGGGCGTCGCGATGACGCTGAGGACGATCCACGCGGTGATGACCTTGCGACCGGGGCTAGACCACATCGAGGAACCCGTCCATGTAGCCGATCGTCTGCATCGGGCCGCCGAAGCCGTCGATCCAGCCGGCGGCGCACGGGACGAAGCACTGCCAGCGATAGTGGCCGGCTTTGCCCGTATGGAAGGTGAAGGTGATCGTCTGGTGATCGAAGGAGAGCGCGCACGGCGCGTAGCCGCACGGATTCTTGGCGCTGTCCGGGATGCCCGAGAGCGGCACGACGAGCCCGAAAGCCGGCACCGCGAACGTGTGCGAGGTGTCGTTCGGATTGATGACGGTCGTCGGCTTCCCGTCGAGGGTGAACGAGTTGCCGTCGATCCCCTGCGGGCGCGCGTAGAGCGGATTGCGCAGACCGCTCGCGCTGTCGAAGTTGTAGATCGTCACGTGCACCGTCGCGTTCGCGGGCAGCCGCCAGACGGTGTCGCGCAACCACTTGCCCTGCGTGTTGCGGACGAGATACGAGACGTAGTCCGGATGCGCCGGGCTGAACTGCGCGCCGACGGCGGCGACGGTCTCGATCGTCAGGTCGACCACCTTCTGACCCCCCTGAGTCGCCACCGGGACGGTGTACGAGGGTGAGCCCTGATCGACCGTCAGCTTGTTGACGTACAGACCGATCAGCACGCCCGCTGCGGCCAATCCGACGGCCACGCCGAGGAGCTTGGTGCCGGTGCCGCTCATCTAAGCCCGGGTGTCTAACGGATCGCGATACGCGCGGCTCGAAAATGACAAACTTGTCACGCCCACGTCATTTACAGGTCATCTGAAACCCGGTTAGAGTCGCGAGGGGGAGCATGCGGATCCTGGTGATCGAGGACGAGTCGCGCATCCAGGCATTCGTGCGACGCGGCCTGGAAGCGGAGGGGTACGGCGTCACCACCGCCGGCGACGGGCGCGACGGCCTCTCGCTCGCCCGCTCGGGTGAATGGGATCTCGTCGTCCTCGATCTCCTCCTCCCCGGCATGAACGGGCTCCGCGTGCTGCAGGAGCTCCACCGCGAGCAGCCCGAGCTGCCTGTGCTCATCCTCTCCGCCCGCGGCGACCTGCGGACGAAGCTGAAGGGCTTCGAGCTCGGCGCGAACGACTACGTGTCGAAGCCGTTCGCACTCGACGAGCTGCTCGCGCGCGTGCGCGTGCAGCTACGACGCACCGTGCCGCCGGGCGACGACGACCACGTGCTGCGCGCAGGACGGGTCGTGCTCGACGTCGCCGGCCGGCAGGCGCGCGTGGGCGACGTCGTCACCGATCTTTCCGACCGCGAGTTCCGGCTCCTGCACCATCTCCTGCTGCACGTCGGCGAGGTGGTCAGCCGCGAGCGGCTGCTCGCCGACGTCTGGGGCTACGACTTCGATCCCGGCTCCAACGTCGTCGACGTCTGCGTGCGGCGGCTACGGCAGAAGCTCGGCCCTGACGCGCACATCGAGACCATCAGGCATGCGGGCTACAGGCTGGCTGGAACGTAATTCCGTCGAGGTCCTGTGGGGCCTCTTCGCGATCGCCAACTGGGGCGCGATGGTCGCGTGGCCGGCGTGGGAGACGATCCCGTTCCACTTCGTCTGGATCAGCCTCACGATCGTCTATGGGTTCCGGGTCTGGAAGCCGGGCACGACGGCCATCGTCCTCGGCCTCGTCATCCTCGCGACGGGCGCAAGCATCCTCTCGGACGCGTTCGACGGGATCCAGCTGTGGGGCGAGCTGTTCGAGGTGCCGCTCATGTCGGCGATGTTCCTCGCCATGGTCTGGCACGCGCGGCGTCGCCAGGCCGCGATGCGGCAGGTCGAGGCGGTCGCGGACACGCGCGCCTCGCTGCTCGAGCTGCACGAGCGGTTCCTCCACGACGCGTCGCACGAGCTGCGCACGCCCGTCACCATCGCGCGCGGCCATCTCGAACTGCTCAGCCGCGATCATCCGGACTCTCCCGAACTCGCGGTGGCGCTCGACGAGCTCGAGCGGATGGAGCGCATCGTCGACCGCCTCCTCCTGCTGGCGAAGGCGGAGCAGCCGGACTTCGTCGTCCTGCGCGACGTCACGATCGACCGGTTCCTCGAGGACGTCTTCATGCGCTGGTCGGAAGTCGCGCCGCGCGTGTGGCGCCTCGAGCTCGACGTCGCAGGCGTCGTGCGCGCCGATCCCGAGGCGCTGCGCAGCGCGCTCGACGCGCTGCTCGAGAACGCGGTCAAGTACACGGAGCCGCGCGGAGCGATCACGCTGCGCGCGCACGCGGTCGGCGGAGAGATCGTCATCGAGGTCGTCGACGACGGATCGGGAATCCCGGACGGGGCGGCCGCGAGCATCTTCGACCGCTTCGCCCGCGCCGACGACGCTCGGACGCGCGCGCACGGCGGGGTCGGGCTCGGGCTCGCGATCGTCGCGGCGATCGCGCACGCGCACGGCGGCCGGTGCACCGTCGAGCGTCGCGACGGACAAACGGTCTTCGCGCTCGTGCTGCCCGTCGGCCTCGAGCTCGAGGCTCCGCAGGCCGGCGAGCTCGTGCCCGCCGGCCTCGCGGCCAGCTAATCAGGCCGCGCGCGAGAGCTCGTCCTCGCCCGGTACGTACACGGCGTGCTCGAGCGTCTCGACGCGCCGTTCGATGCGGTGAGGGAGGTGGATCATGCGCGCGACGGTCAGGACGATCCCGACCATGAGGACGGCGTTGACGATGATTGCGACGGTCTGTGTCATGGCTCCATGGTTCCGCCGTGGCTTTCGGAAGCCCTGAGACCACCATGGGAGAGTCCTGAGAGCAGCGTCGGGAGTATCCTCGGACGGTGGCGCTTGCCCGGATGCGCTGGGGAACGGCCCTGCTTCTCGTCGCTCTCGTCGCCGGTTGCGGCGGGGGAGGCACGCCGAAGTCGATGCCGATCCAGGGCGGACCGGCGAGCACCTGGGCCGCGGGCGCGCGCCGCGCGCCCGCCTTCCACCTCACCGATCAGGACGGGAAGGCCGTCTCGCTCACCGCATATCGCGGGCGCACGATCGTCATCACCTTCCTCGATCCGTTGTGCCGCAACTACTGCCCCGTCGAGGCCGCCCGGCTCGGTGACGTCGTCCGCAGCATGCCGCCTGCGTCCCGGCCTGCGATCGTCGCGGTGAGCGTCAACGTGTTCGGCAACGCGCACCGGAATCTCGTTGAGGACATCGGCAAGTGGAAGGTCGGCAGCGAGTTCCACTGGGGCGTCGGCACACCGGCGCAGCTCGCGTCCGTGTGGAAGCGCTACGACATCGGTGTCCTCGATCAGAAGAAGACGATCGCCGGCGTGACGGTGCATAACATCGTGCACACGGAGGCGGCATACATCGTCGACGCGAACGGCGACGAGCGCGCCCTCTTCCTCTGGCCGTTCACGGCCGCCGATATGAAGGCGACGCTCGCCGGCTTAAGCAGCTGAGTCCGGCCCGTCGACCGGCTCGAGGTCGTCGACCCTCGCTTCGATCTGCTCGCCCGTCTCGGGATCCTCGAGGAGGACGCGGCGCGGGCTCGCACTCATCGGCGAGATCCCGCGCACGCGCAGAACGTGTCCTTCGTAGGTGACGAGGTCACCGACGCGAATGTCAATCATGAGCCGCATGCCACCATTTGCCATCGACCCCGCGCCACATGCGGAATCGCGATGGAAAGGTCATCGGCGGGTCGAGCGCACCGGATGATCCCTGAGGCGGAGTGCCTCAAACGGTGTTGACAAGCTGCGGCGCAAGCGCGGCGATCGCCGCGTCGACGTCGTCGTCCGTGACGTCGAGGTGCGTCACCACGCGCAGCCAGCCCGGGCGGAGCTCGCCGAGCGCGACGCCCGCGTCCGCGGCGCGCGCGATGCCGTCCGCGTCCGGGTCGGGAATCGCGACGAAGTTCGTCTCGACGTCGACGGAATCGATTCCGATGCCCTCCGCGAGACGGCGCGCTCGTGCGTGATCTTCCGCGAGGCGGTCGACGTGATGATCGAGCGCGTACAGCGCGGCGGCAGCGAGGATCCCCGACTGGCGGAGCGCCCCGCCGAGCAGGTACTTGCTCTCCCACGCGCGCTCGATCATGTCGGCGGAGCCCGCGAGGATCGCTCCCGTCGGACAGCCGAGGCCCTTCGAGAAGCAGATCGTGACCGAGTCGGCGAGGCGCGACCACTCCGACGGCGCACGCCCGGTGGAGACGGATGCGTTGAAGAGGCGGGCGCCGTCGAGATGGACAGCGGCACCGCGCTCGCGCGCGGCGTCGACGGTGGCGCGATACTCGTCCATCGGCCATACGCGGCCGCCGGAGCTGCGATGCGTGTTCTCGAGCACGACGATCCCGCCGGGGCCGAGATCGGGATCGAGCACCGCGGCGACGTCGTCCGGCGTGACGCGACCCGCATACGCAGGCACGCCGCGCATGATCAGCCCGGAGTGCACGGCGGGGCCGCCCCACTCGTACACGAGGATGTGCGTGCGCTCCTCCGCGAGCAGCACCGAGCCGGGCTTCGTCTGCGCGCGCAACGCCGCCTGGTTCGCCATCGTCGCCGTCGGCAGGAAGAGCGCAGCCTCGTGCCCGAGGAGCTCCGCCATGCGGCGCTGCAGCTCGTTCGTGGTCGGGTCCTCGAGGTACTGCTCGTCACCGACGTCGGCCGCGGCCATCGCGGCGCGCATCGCCGCGGTCGGCTTCGTCAGCGTGTCGGAACGGAGGTCGATCACGCCCCCAGCCTACTCAGCGGCCGGGGGCGCGCCGACGCGCTTCGTCCTACTTTGCGAGCTTGCGCTTCGCCTTGTCCACCGACGGAGCGGCGGCCTTCGCCTTCGCGAGCGGCCGTGCCTTGACGGTGACCGAGGCCGGCTTCGCGGAGATCGTGATCTCCTCGCCCGTTGCGGGGTTGCGGCCGGGGCGCTCCTTCGTCGCCGGCCGAACGCGAACCTCCAGCTGGACGACGGTCCCGATCTTCACTTTCTCCGCGTCGGCGATCTGGTCGAGCACGACCTCTTCGAGCGCGGTGAGCACCCGCTTGACGTCGGCGCGGCTTGCGCCCGCGCGCTCGGCGATCTCGTCTGCGAATTGGGTCTGAGTCAAGGGCACTACGAACCTCCAGGTCGAAATCGTGTTGGGCGCCTCATTCAAGCGCAGCCCACGGACGGACAAGACTAAGGCAATTTAGGCTCCGAGCCGTGGAAACCGCCCTCCTCGAGTGGTTCAGCCGGACGGCGCGCCCCCTCCCGTGGCGGGCAACGCGCGATCCCTACGCCGTCCTCGTCTCGGAGGTGATGGCCCAGCAGACCCAGGTCGACCGGGTCGTCCCGCGCTGGGAGCGGTGGCTCGAGCGCTGGCCGACGGTCGAGGCGCTCGCGGCGGCCACGCCGGCCGAGGTGATCGTCGCCTGGCAGGGACTCGGCTATAACCGCCGCGCCGTCAGCCTCTACCGTGCCGCGTGCACCGTCGCCGAGCGGGGCTGGCCGGAGGATCTGACCGATCTCCCCGGGATCGGCCCGTACACCGCTGCAG
>DASYFU010000437.1:0-4966 GCA_036498225.1 Gaiellaceae bacterium
TCCGGTCGCGTGACCGGCATTTGCACCTTTCTCGATGGCGTCGATGTCAGTTCTGACAACACGAGCGCTATCTCTCCAAACACCCTTTCGAACACCCTTTTGCATAAAAGGTGTCTCCGCAAGGGCTCAGAGCCGTCTCGACGACGACATTAATCTCCCTGCAAAACGACACTTTCAGTCACCGCCCGTCAAAGGCCGTCAGGGCCCTTACGACACCGTGGAGGTTCAAGTCCTCTCATCCGCATGACGTCTTACCGGCGAACGAGGTACTCGAGCGTGCGGGCCACCACGAGCGCACCGCGGGTCACGCCGGCGTAGAAGACGAGGGTGACCGAGAGGCTGGTCGCGAGGTGGGCCATAGCGGGATCGTCGGCGTCTCCGCCCACTTCACCCATCGCCCGACGGGTGGTTCAGCCGGTCGCTTGACGCGAGCGACGTGCCGTCGAAAGCGCCGTCTCGCGGCGCTCGACGACCCGCAGCTCGCGGGTGGCGCGGAGCCTGACGACCCCCACGACGAAGGACGCGAGCACGAACGCGTCGAGGAACCCGATGAACGCCGTCATGCCGAGTGAACGGCGCCGCACCCCGTTCGGGTACTGCGTCAGCCTGACGCGAGCACGGCGAGCACGTCGTCGGCATGCTCGGCCGGCTTGACCTTCGGGAAGACCTTCTTCACGGTGCCGTCCTCGGCGATGACGAAGGTCGAGCGGCTGACCCCCATGTACGTCTTGCCCAGGTAGCTCTTCTCGCCCCAGACGCCGTACTGCTCCGCGACGGCGTGGTCGGTGTCGGCGAGGAGTGTGAACGGAAGGTCGTATTTCTTCCGGAACTTCACATGAGACGCCTCGCTGTCGGGCGAAACGCCGAGCACGACGGCGCCGGCCCGTTCGAACTCGCCGTACGCGTCCCGGATCCCGCACGCCTGCGTCGTACAGCCCGGCGTGTCGTCCTTGGGATAGAAGTAGAGGACGACCGGCTTGCCGCGCAGCTCGGAGAGCCGCACCGTTTCGCCGGCGTCGCTCTTCAGCTCGAAGTCTGGGGCTTCCTGTCCCTCTGCGATCATCGTTGCGGATGGTAACGGCGCACCACACCGTCGCATTCCTGGTACTGGCGATCACCTGGGGCGCGGCGTTCCTCGCCGGGCTCTCCTACCTGCGCCGGAAGGAGCCGCGCGGGATCGTCACCCACCTTCTGGCGCTCGCGCAGTCGGTGCTCGTCGCCCAGGTCGCGCTCGGGCTCCTGCTCCTCTCCGAGCACAAGCGCGCGCCCGCCCGCCTGCACTACCTGTACGGGACGCTCGCGCTCCTCGCCGTGCTCGCCCCCTGGCTGTACGCGCCGGCCGGGCGGCGCGCCAGGCTCGGCTGGTTCGCCGGCGCTACCCTGCTTGCAGGAGCGCTCGCGGTGCGGGCGTACATGACCGGCACATGAGATCGTTCTTCTCACGGATGAACCCGACGGTGCGCGGGTTCATCATCATCGGCGCGATCGTCGCGATCATCGTCGTCCTGCAGCTCGAGGCGACGCTGACGGCGCTGCTCATCCTCGCGCGCATCGCCTTCCTGCTCGCGATCGCGTTCTTCATCTACCTCATCTGGCGCGAGCGGCGAGCCGAGATCGCCAACTGGTCGATCCGCGCGCGCGTCGTGTTCTACGGCGCCGCGATCCTCGCCGTCGCCGACCTCGGCGTCGACTGGTACGGCGGCGCGCACGGGCTCCAGGTCCTCGCCTTCCTCGCGGTGCTCGTCCTCTCCGGCCTCGCCATGTGGCGAACCTGGAGAGATCAACACACGTACGGCTAGGCCTCGGCGCGAACCGAGCTGCCGTCGAGGGCGGCGAGAGCCTCCCGAACCGGGACGTGGCGGCCGACGAAGATCGGCGTGTCGCGCTCGGTGTAGCGGGACGCCTCGCTCTCGCGCAGCGTCAGCATCAGGTGCATGAAGTCGGCGGGCTCGTCGCACTCGAACGCGGTCATGAACTCCTGGTCGTCGATCCCGAACGAGTACGTCGTGTGGTTGTGGATCGTCTCGAACTCGTGGCCGACCCGCATGTGCTCGTCCATTGCGCGCTGGCGATCGTCCTCCGGAAGCGCGTACCAGGGCCGCACCTTCACGAACGGATAGACGACGAGATAGGGGGAGCCTTTGGGAATGATCTTCCGCGGCTTACGCGCGCTCGTGTACGACGACGCCTTCGTCGTCGCGAGATACGAGTACGGCGTCTCCAGCCAACCCGCGAGCGGCGTGCCGTTCAGCGCCGCGCCGAGCTCCATGAGATCCTCGTAGCGCGGCGTGATCTTCCAGAAGAAGAAATCGACCTCGGGCCGCACGCCTGTCGTCGTGTAGCAGCGGAGTGCGTCGAAGCGGTCGGTCAAGTCGTCGATCGCGTCGGCAAAGGCCTCCTTGCCGGCCTGCCGCTCGTCGATGGGCAGTCGCCGCCACGCCGGATCGACGCGGTAGAACGTGTACGCGACGTACTGACCCTCCACGGTCGAAATGCTAGCCCGGGTGCAGCGAGCGGCGCAGCAGGAGGGGCGTTCCTGCATTCGCGGCCGCCGATGCCGACAGCCGCAGCCGGTACGAGCCCGGGGTCACAGGGACTCGCAGGGGCAGCGTCGTCGGCCGGCCCCCGGTCGCGCGACCGTGCTTCGAGACGAGCAGCTTCCCCGGCAGGCGGTAGAGCTGCGCGACGTACGTGCAGTCGACGTCGCACCGCAGCGTGAGGATCTTGCCGGTCTGCACGACCGTCACCTTCGGCGTGATCTGCAAGCCGGGGCAAACGGTGATCACGCCGCGCCCCGCCTCCTCGATCGCGAGCCGCACGGGGGCGCGGCTCGACTTCGGCGTGTCGTCGGGGTAATAGAGCCCGGATTGCCACCCTGTCATCGCCTTCTCGTCCACGGCGTGGAAGATGAAGAAGCCCTTGACGTTCGGATCGCAGAAGGCGAGCTGCATCGCCTGCTTGTAGTACGCCGCCTGCGTTGCCTCGTCGACCGGCTGCGTCACCGCAACCTCGGTCCCGGTGTAGAGGCTCTGCTTCGCCGGCGGGATCTGCGACTCGACGCCGAACTCGTCGAAGTAGATCGGGAGCGTCGATCCCAGCTGTGCGGTTCCATCGAACGCCTGTCCGAGCAGCGTCACGAGCTTTCCGTAGTCGGCGAGCTCGATCGTCGTCGAGTTCGGATGGACGCCGTCGGCGGGTGCCGTGCTCGAGTGGTCCTCGTAGGGGTGCAGTGAGAGGGCGTCCATGATCGGGGTCGTCCGCCCGCTCGCCCGGTACGCCGCTCCCATGTCGGCGATGAACGCAGTGGGCGAGTGCGTCGGCCGGATGCCGCCGCCGACGTCGCCACCGCGCGGAGCGAGCGCCCCTCCGATCACCTCGACCGCGGGGTTCGCCGTCTTCACGGCGTCGTACGTCCGCGCGAGGAGCGATTCGTACGCCGGCGCAGCGACGTCGGCGCCGCTGTCGTCGAACTGCGGCAGCCAGTAGCGGTTGAGGTTCGGCTCGTTGCCCACGATGAGATGCCGGACGCCCGTCGTGTCGACGACGGATGCGGCGAAGGCCGCGAAGTCGGCCTGATCGGTGTCCGAGAGCGGCGTTGTCTTGCTGCCGTAGTTCATGAGCGTCGTCAGGACCTCGATCCCGTCCTTCTTGGCGGCGTTCATGACGTTGTCGAGGATCGTGGCGTCCTGCGACGAGATCTGCGACTGCCCCGGCGCCCACAGCTGCGTGATCCGAACGGCGTGGAAGCCCGCGGCCTGGAGGAGGTCCATCTGCGTCTGCGCGACTGCCGGATTCGCCGACCGCACGGCATCCTCGGTCGCGCCGATGACCATGCCGGGGCCGCCGGCGCGCGCCACGGACGGAAGCCCGAGGGCGAGGAGCACGGCTACGGTTGCCAGGCTGTGTCGGAGCGCGTTCAAGGTCAGCTCAAAGCATTGCCGACGAAGCCCGGCGTGTACCTCTTCCGGGACGCCGACGGCGACGTTCTTTACGTCGGCAAGGCAAAATCCTTACGTTCGCGCGTCCGTTCGTACTTCCAGCGTACGGGCGACGGCCGTGCGCAGATCCGCCTCTTGCCCGAGCGCGTCGCCGACGTCGAGGTGATCGTCACCGGCAGCGAGGTCGAGGCGCTCCACCTCGAGCAGAACCTCGTCAAGCGGCACCGCCCGCCGTTCAACGTCCGACTTCGCGACGACAAGTCGTTCCCGTACATCGCCGTCACGGTCGACGACGAGTACCCGCGCGTCATGTTCACGCGCGAGCGCCACCGGCCTGGTGTCTGGTACTTCGGGCCGTACGCGAACGCGAAGAAGGTGCGCGAGACGCTCGACGTCCTCAACCGCGTCTTCCCGTATCGCCCGTGCGAGGGCCCGAAGCCGGGTCGCCACTCGGGCATCCCGTGCCTCGACTACCACATCGACCGCTGCCTGGCGCCGTGCGTCGGCTACGTCTCCCAGGAGGACTACGGCGCGATCATCGACAGCGTCATCGAGTTCCTGTCCGGGGACGTCAAACCGATCCAGCGCGAGCTCGAGCAGAGAATGCAGGACGCGGCGCGCGAGGAGCGCTTCGAGGACGCGGCGCGCTACCGCAACCGGCTGCACGCGGTGCAGCACCTCGTCGAGCGCCAATCCGTCGAGCGGCACTCCGTCGGCACCGCTGACATCATCGGCTTCGCCGCCGACGGCGATCGCGCCGTCGTGCAGATCTTTCCGCTGCGCGGCGGCAAGATGGTCGACCGGCACTCGTTCCATCTCGAGAACGTCGGCGGCCAGGACGTGACGACCGTGCTCGAGTCGTTCGGCCTCGAGTACTACGGCAGCGCGCCGAGCGTGCCGCCGCAGATCATCGTCCCGCACGACGCAGGCGACCTCTCGGCCCTCGCCGTCTTCCTCTCCGAGCGCCGCGGCGCGAAGGTGGAGGTTCGCACCGCCGAGCGGGGCGAGAAGCGGCGGCTGCAGCAGCT
>DASYFU010000438.1:0-6420 GCA_036498225.1 Gaiellaceae bacterium
AGGCGGTCGAGAACGCGAATCGCAGGGACGATCCGGTCGAACACTCGTAGCTGCCCGGTGGGGAGCTTCGCGCGGCGGCGCAGGCGCATGGAGACGAGCCAACCGAGCGCCCCGACGGGGTTGACGTATCGCACGACGTCCGTTGCGACGCCGCCCGCGATGAGGAGTTCGCGCAACTCGCCCTTCTCGTACCGCCGCTCGTGGCCGACGGCCGCGTCGAACGGAGAGCTCAGCCAGCGATGGGCCGGGACGAGCAGCAGCAGCCGGCCGTTCGGAGCGAGCAACTCCCGAAAGTGCCGCACCGCCGCAGCGTCGTCGCGGACGTGCTCGAGGACGTTGAAGCAGATGATCGAATCGAACGCTCCGGGGCGATCGAATTCCATCAGGTCGGCCTCGACGACCTCGACGGGGACCGCGGGATCGAATCGACCGCGCAAGTAGTCGGCGAACGGCGTATCGGGCTCGAGAGCGGTTACAGACGCTCCGTGCTCGAGCGCGAGCTCGGTGAACGTGCCGATCCCTGCCCCGACGTCGAGAACGTGCGTGCCGAGGTAGGGTGCGGCGCGGCCGAAGAGCCACTCGTTGTAGTTCTTTGCGCCGGCGAGCTCGAGCAGGACGTCGTCGTGGCTCGGGGCAAAGGCAGACTCGCTTATCCGTTTCAGCTCTGGTGGCATGCTGGCTTATACCTCGCCGGGGCGGTGGCGATATCCTCGATCGTCGCATGCAGGAAGGCCTCGCCATTCCGTCGCGCGTCGAGATGAAGGCGGCATGGCAGAAGGTCGAGCCGTTCGTGTCGACACGGCGAGCAGCGGTGACGTGCTTCGTCGCAGCGCTTGCCGTCTTCGGTATCGAGAGCATTGCGTGGCCGCTCGCGCCGGGTCGCGACGCCGCAACCTATCTCGACTACTACGTCGACATGTGGCACGCGAAGCCCGCGTACCCGTTCCTCATGCTCTTCCGCACGCCTGTGGCGCCGCTCTTCTACGGCGTCCTCCTCCAGGTCGGCGGACCGGTTCTGGCCGAGTGCGGGATGGCGCTCGCCTACGCGACGTCCGTGCTCGCATTCGCACTGGCCGCGCGACGGCTCGGATCTGCGACGGCTGTGCTGACGGCGATCGTGCTACTCGCGCTACCCGGCTACGGCGCCTTGTTCCACCAGGTGTCGAGCGACCCGATCTTCGCGTTGACCGTGGCGCTCTTCAGCCTCGCCGTGATCGACGCCATCGCCGCTCCGAGCACCCGCCGCTGGGGTCTGGCGGGTCTTGTCTTCGCTGTGATGGTTCTGACGAGGCCGGGCGCCGAGATTCTGATCGTCGTCGGGCTCGTTGCGCTGGTCCTCGCTCGTCCGTGGCGCGCGCGTCTCGCGGCCACCGCGGCATACGTTGGCGTCGCCGCGGCGATCCTGCTGAGCTGGTCCGCGTACAACGATGTCCGCTACGGCGACTTCACGATCGCACGAGGTGCGTGGGCGGGCACGCCTTTCTACCGCACGTTCGTCATGGAGAAGATCGTGCGGCCCGACAATGGCCCTGCTTCGCGGAAGCTGGCGGCGGCCGTCTCGACCGACCTCCTGACGAAGCCGCCGTACGCCGGCCACATCTCAGTCGATCAGTTCTTCGCGATTGCGAACGACAACATGTGGAGCGACCTCGTCTACCTCTCCGACCGGCACTTTGGCTGGGGAAGCAACTACACGGTCCTCCGCGACGCCGCCCTGGAGGCGATCCGCCGGCATCCCAAGCTCTACCTGCGTGACGTTGCCTCGGGCATGTGGTCGGAGGTGAGCACGCCGTATCCGAGGCCCGCCGTCCATCTGCAGACCGCCTCTCCGGGCGCCGCGCGACCGTCGAAGGCCGCACCTGCGCCGCCCGCGATGTTCCCCGGCATCCACTGGTGGCTGTCGTCGACGCCCAACGGACGAGCGGCCGACCCCGCGCGCGTCGCGCGACAGCTCGGCGAAGCGAAGTTGCTCGAAGCGAACCTGCCCGACCGATCGGGATCGCCGGCGGTCGCGACCGTGCTCAACGACATCTCGCGTGTCTTCCAGCGGATGGAAGTGTGGATCGCGCTCGGCCTTCTTGCACTACTCATCCGCCGGCCGCGTGGCAGCCTCACGCTCGTCGTGCTCCTCGCCGGCGCGGTGCTCGTCCTCCTCGTGACGCTCGCGGGCTACGGGCCGACGCCCGAGTACGGACTGCCGTTCGATCCCGTATTCGTTCTCTTCGGAGTGGGCGCGCTCACGCTTCCGCGGCGACGCGGCGTCTAGGCGGCGGCGTCTTCGACGTCGCTCTCCTCGCTCGGGGGCAAGCCCCAGAGGGGAGCGGGCTGCAACAGACGACGGAGCTCAGGGCTCGGCATCGGCCAGCCCTCGCCGGCAGGGCCGTCGGAGCGATGAGTCTCGTCAGCCACGTGCCTACACAACGAGCGACGTGGCCCGCAAGGTACGCCGTCGAAGGAACTCACGCGCCGGAAGAGAACCGTGAAGTCCGCGGTGGGCCAACGGTCGAGGAGGGCAACGTGAACACTCAGCTCCAGCGCTACTTCGTCGGGTTGATCGGCTTCGGCTTCGTCGTCGCCTGGTCGGCGGCCGGCGTCGTCACCGCGATCCTCGGGGTCGTCGCCTGTGCAGCGCTCGTCGCTGGGCCACAGCTGCTCCAGCGGCGGCGGCGCGCCGTCAGGCCGCGTCCCGTGCGGGCGCGTCCGCTGCGGGACGAGGTCGAGAGCCTCCCGCTCGTCCCCGACGAGCCGTCGCTCATCCTCGAGTTCGGCTAGACCCGGCCCCCTTCCGTCAGGCATGCTTGGGGCTGCGGTTCCTCCTGCGGCTGGGAAAGGGCGTGTCCTGTGGTTGTGCGGTCGACTCGCAGTGCGTTCGGTCAGGGTGAGTGGGCGGTGATGGCAACCGACGGCGTCGTCCATTTGGCGGAGACGTCGAGCGGCCTCCCGTCCGGCCCCGCGCGCTGCGGTGCGGTCGGCACGGCGTTCATGGTCTCGACGCCGGAATGGGACGAAGCACGCGTGTGCGACCGCTGCGTCGCGCTCTCGCAGGCCGACGCCGCCTAGAGCTCCCATGCCGAGCCAAGCAGAGAAGGGCGCCGCCTTCCGCGCATTGCACGAGGGTGAGCCGTTTCTCATCCCGAACCCGTGGGACGCGGGCTCGGCGCGCGTGCTCGAGTCGCTCGGCTTCCCCGCGCTCGCGACGACGAGCTCTGGCTTCGCCTTCACGCTCGGGCGCCTCGACGGAGGCGTGACGCTCGACGAGGTCGTCGCCCACGTCGCCTTGCTTGCGGGCGCGACGCAGCTGCCGGTCTCGGTGGATCTCGAGAACGGGTACGGCGACGCGCCGCTCGCCATTCGCCGCATCGCCGAGGCGGGGGCCGTCGGCGGCTCGATCGAGGACTACGAGCCCACCGGCTTCGTCCTCTCGCTCGAGGCGGCGGCGGAGCGGGTCGCGGCAGCCGCCGAGGCGGCGCGCTCGCTCGACGCTCCCTTCGTGCTCACCGCGCGCGCGGAGAACCACATCCGCGACAGCCCCGACCTGGCCGACACGATCGCGCGCCTGCAGGCGTACGAGGCCGCGGGCGCCGACTGCCTGTACGCGCCGGGCCTGCGCACGGTCGACGAGATCCGCGCGGTCTGCGACGCCGTCGACCGGCCGGTGAACGTCCTCGCGACGCCGAGCCTTACCGTGCGCGAGATCTTCGGCGCGGGCGCGCAGCGGATCAGCGTCGGGGGCCGCTTCACGTGGGTCGCCGTCGGCGCGCTCGCGGCCGCCGCGGAGGAGATGCGCGACGGCGGCACGTTCGCCGACGCGTCCGGCGACTGGCTCAGCTGAGATCGACGATCCGTTCGGCGAGCGCCGAGTGGCGCCGCCGGCCTTCTGCCCGCCCGACCGCTGTCGCGAGCGCGCGCCGCTCGCCGACGATGACGCACAGACGCTCGGCCCGGGTGACCGCCGTGTACAGGAGCGGGCGCGAGAGCATCACCGCGTACGCCATCGACCACGGCGCCACCACGGCGGGGAACTGCGAGCCCTGCGCACGGTGCACGGTCAGCGCCCACGCGAGCGTGTACGTCTCCAGCGCGGCAGCCGGGACGACGATCTCGCGCTCGCCGTCGTCGAGCGAGAGCGTCGCCTCCGCCTCCTCCTCGTCCCAGGCGACGACGAACGCGACCTCGCCGTTCATCACCTCGCGCTCCGGCGTGTAGTCGTTCTTCGTCTGGACGATGCGCGACCCGACGCGCAGCCCCGTGCGCGCGACCACGACGGCGGGCGACCCCGGGTTCAGCCGCAGCTCGAGCTCGGCGTTGAGCGCGTCGAGGCCGACGATGCCGCGCCGCATCGGCACGAGCGTCATGACCTCGGTGCGTGGATCGAGCCCGTAGCGCTCGGGGATCCGCTCGCACGCGAGGTCGAGCACGGCCTCGCGGATCGCATCCTGCTCCTGCTTCGCGACGAAGAAGAAGTCCTCGTCCAGCTCGACGTCGGCGCCGAGGCTCGCGCGCGCGTCGTCCGGCGACGTGAACGGCGGCTCGCCCGCGTTGATCCGGCGCGCGCTGCGCACGATCAGCGAGCGCGCGGCCTGGCGGTAGATCGCCGTCAGGTGCACGCGCGGCACGACGTCCGTGTCGACGAGGTCGGCGAGGACGCGGCCCGCGCCGATGGGCGGCAGCTGGTCGGTGTCGCCGACGAGCAGGACGTGGCAGTCGCCCGCGGCGCGAAAGAGCGCGTCCGCGAGCTCGAGCGAGAGCATCGACGCCTCGTCCACGATGACGAGGTCGTAGTTGTCCGACAGCGGATCGTCCTCGTTGCGCTGGAAGCCGCCCTCGAACGGCGAGTAGCCGAGCGCGCGGTGGATCGTCATCGCGTCGTGGCCGGTCAGGTCGCGCATCCGCCGCGCCGCCTTGCCCGTCGGCGCGCACAGCAGGATGCGCATGCGCGCGCGGCGTGCGATCTCGACGATCGCCCGCTGCGTGTGCGTCTTGCCTGCGCCCGGAAGGCCGGTGAGGAGGACGAGCGCACGCGTGCGCACGAGCTCCACGACGGCCCACTGTTCGTCCGACACCTGCACCGCCGGCCGGTCCGGCTCGGCGAAGAGCTCTGTCGCAGGGGCGGTGATGCGCTTGGCGAGCGTCTCCGCCAGGCGCCGCTCCGTCTCCCACAGCTCTGTGCGGTAGACGCGGTCCGCCTCGACGACGGCGTCGCCGTCGACGACGAGCGAGCGAACGGCCGACTCGAGCGGCTCGACGTCCGCGATCTCGAGCAACTTCCCGGCCCGGGGCCATAGCTCGGTCAGCGGCAGGAACGTGTTCCCGTCCGCCTCCGCCTCCTCGAGGGCGAAGCGCAGCCCGGCCCGCAGGCGCTGCGGGTCGTCCAGCTCGACACCGAGCGAGCGCGCAATGTGGTCGGCCGTCTTGAACCCGACGCGAGGGAGCTCGATCAGCCGGTAGGGGTCGTGCGTGAGCACGTCGACGACGTCCTCGCCATATTCGCGCACGAGACGTGTCGCGAGCCCGGCGGCGATGCCGTGGGCGAAGAGGAACGTCTCGACCTCGCGGATCGTCGCCACGTCGCGCCACGCGGCGATCGCGCGCTCGACGCTCTTCCGCGAGACGGCGCGGCCGGCCTTCGTCCGCACCTCGCGCAGGCGCTCCGGGTCGCGGTCGAGCTCGGTGAAGACCTCCGTGGCTCCGAAGTGGTCGACGATGGCGCGGGCGAACGTCGGCCCGATGCCTGGCACCCGCATCCGCAGCCAGAGCTCGACGCCCTCGGGCGACTGCGGCAGCGCCGAGCGGAACGTGTCCACGGAGAACTGGACGCCGTACCGGGCGTGCTCTGCGAACGCGCCCGAGCAGACGAGATGGTCGCCGGGCCCGACGTGGCCGAGCGGCCCGGCAAGCGTGACCGGCTCCCCGTCGGCGCTCTCGCCGACGGTCGCCGACCAGACGGCGAACTCCTGATCGGGGGACACGTACCGCGGCCCGGAGCGAGAAAGCGTCACTTCGATCTCCCGTTCGGTCTTCAGTTCGACCACGTTTTCGACGATATACGGAGGACTGTGACTCGTCTGCTCGGTCTTCCGGCCCTGCTCGTCGCGCTCGCCGTGGGCGGCTATCTGATGACGAAGCAGATGCAGACGAACGGTCCGACCTCCCCGCCCGTGCAGCAGGCGATCACGCAGGCGCAGGGCGCGGTCGCGGCCACGAACTTCTCCGGCGCGGACACGGCCATGCAGGCGTTCTTCGCCCAGAGCGGCACGTATGCGGGCGCGACGCTTCCCCCTGGCTCCGGTGTCGTCCTCGTCCGCTCGGATGCGACCTCGTACTGCCTGCAGGCCGGCGCCGAGCACGAGAACGGACCCGGCGGCCAGCCGCAGCCCGGCCCCTGCTGATCCCGCTTGACAGGGCTACCGCGTTCTGAGA
>DASYFU010000439.1:0-3582 GCA_036498225.1 Gaiellaceae bacterium
ACGCGTTCGATAATAATCGAATAGGAGGACAAAATGCGGTACCGGCTGTTGGGGCCGAGCGGGCTGCGGGTGTCCGAGCTGTGTCTGGGGACGATGACGTTCGGGACCGACTGGGGCTGGGGTGCGGACGAGGCCGAGTGCGAGCGCGTCGTCGCCGCCTTCCGCGACGCGGGCGGCAACTTCCTCGACACGGCGAGCAACTACACGAACGGTTCGAGCGAGCGGATCGTGGGTGCGATCACCGCTGCGGACCGCGACCGCTGGGTGATCGCGACGAAGTACACGCTCACGCTCGACGCGGACGATCCGAACGCGGGCGGCAACCATCGCAAGAGCCTCGTCCGCGCGCTCGAGCAGAGCCTGCGCCGCCTGCGGACCGACTACATCGACCTGCTCTGGCTGCACATGCGCGACGCGACGACGCCGATCGAGGAGATCGTTCGCGCGCTCGACGACCAGGTGCGAATGGGGAAGGTGCTGTACGTCGGCATCTCCGACTCCCCCGCGTGGGTCGCATCCCGTGCGAACGCGATTGCGGAGTTGCGCGGCTGGTCGCCGTTCGTCGCTGTGCAGGTCCCGTACAGCGCCGTCGAGCGCGATCCCGAGCGCGACGTCATGCCCATGGCTGCAGAGCTCGGCCTGACGGTGGCGGCGTGGGGCGTGCTGGAGCACGGCCTGCTCAGCGGGCGCAAGCCGGACACCCTGCGCTGGCCGGGCGCGCCGTCGGAGCGTGCGCTCGCGGTGGTTGCCGCGGTCGGGGAGGTCGCGTCGAAGCTCGGCACGACGCCGGGTCAGGCGGCGATCGCCTGGCTGCGCAAGCGCGTGATCCCGATCGTGGGCGTGCGCACCGCCGCTCAGCTCGAGGAGAATCTCGGCGCGCTCGCCGTCGATCTCACCGAGGAGCAGATCGCCCGTATCGACGAGGCGGGCGCGCTGCCGCTCGGCTTCCCCCGCTCGTTCCTCGAGTCGGACGGCGTGCGCGAGCTCATCTACGGCACGACGTGGCCGCTCCTGGAGACGCGATGAACATCGCGATCGTGCTGTTCGACGGGGCGGAGGAGCTGGACTGGGCAGGGCCCTGGGAGGTCTTCGCCGCCTGGCGGGACGGCTGGCTCGACGACGGGCTGCAGGTGTTCACCGTCGCGTGGACGACCGAGCCGGTCGTGTGCGCGAAGGGGCTGCGCGTGCTCGCCGACCACACGTGGAAAACGGCGCCGGAGGCCGACGTCGTCGTGTGGCCGGGCGGCTTCGGCACGCGGCGCATGCTCGGCGACGAGGACGTGCGTGCCCGCGTGCGCTCCCTCGCGGAGCGCGCGGACGTCATGGCGAGCGTCTGCACCGGGTCGCTCGTCTACGCGGACGCCGGCCTGCTCGCGGGGCGTCGGGCGACGACGCACTGGGGCGCGCTCGACGTGCTCGCGGGGCTCGGCGTCGACGTCGACCCCGACGCGCGCTACGTCGATCACGGCGACGTCATCACGTCCGCAGGCGTGTCCGCCGGCATCGACATGGCGCTCCATCTCGTCGCGCGCCTGCATTCCCGCGAGCGCGCGGCCGAGGTACGGCGCTACATCCAGTACGACCCTGAGCCTCCGGTCTAGCGCGGAACGGGTGGTTCCGCGCTCCACGGGAAGTCGATCCAGCGGTCGGTGCGTCGCCAGACGTAGTCCGACCTGACGATCGAGCGTGGCTTCTCGTAGAGGACGGCGATGCGCACGTCGCCTACCTTCCCCGCGAGGAACTCCTTCACGAGCGCGAGCGTCTGGCCCGTGTCCGCGACGTCGTCGGCGACGAGGACGCGCTCGTCCTGGAGGTCGATGAGCTCGGGGACCGGCGGGAGCAGCATCGGCACCGGCAGCCGCTCGTCGATGCCGGTGTAGAACTCGACGTTCATCGTGAACGTGTTCTTGACGCCGAGCGCGTACGACAGCGCGCCGGCCGTCAGCAGGCCGCCGCGGGCGATGCCGAGGATGAGCCCCGGCTCGAAGCCGTCGGCGGCGATCTGCTCCGCGAGGTGGCGCGACCCGGTGCCGAGATCGGCCCACGTCATGCGCTCACGCTCGGTCGCCACGGCCATCGCCCCGATCTTCTCACGCCGCCTAGACTCGCGCCATGGTTCGCGTCCGCTTCGCTCCGAGCCCGACGGGCTCGCTCCACCTCGGCAACGCGCTGAGCGCGGTGGCCAACCGGCGGTTCGCGGACGAGCACAGCGGGACGATGCTGCTCCGCATCGACGACACCGACAAGGCGCGGAACGTCGACGACGGCGCACGCACGATCGCCGCTGACCTCGAGTGGCTGGGCGTCGGCTGGGACGAGGGGCCCGTCCATCAGAGCAGCCGCTTCGTCCGCCATCGCGAGGCGGCGCACCTGATCGGGCAGCCGGACGCCGAGGGCGCGCTCCGGTTCGAGCGCGTGACGCTGCTGCGCGCCGACGGCTCGCCGACGTACCAGCTCGCGAGCGCGGTCGACGATCTCGACTTCGAGATCACGCACGTCATCCGCGGGTCCGACCATCGCGCGAACGCCGAGCTGCAGACGGAGCTCATCCGCGCGCTCGGTGGCGAGCCGCCGGAGTTCATCCACCACGGGCTGCTGCTCGGCGACGACGGGACGAAGCTGTCGAAGCGGCACGGTGCGGCGACGCTCGCCGACCTGCGCGACGCCGGCATCCCCGCGGAGGCGGTGCGCGCCTACCTCGACGAGCTGGGATTGCCGAAGCACGACGTCCACCTCGACCTGCCGCGGCTGCGGCGGCTCTCGCTCGACGCGCTGGCGGCGCTCTCGGACGAGGATCTCGCTTCGCGCGTCGGCGTCGACGTCTCCCTCGTCCCCGTTCTGCGCGGCGCGCGCGACCTCGCCGAGGCGCGCGACTACGCGCGAATCGTCCTCGAGCCGGAGCCGGTCGACGTGGACGCGGCGGAGACGCTCGCGCGCTTTCGCGAGCTCGTCGAGGCGGGAGTCGAACCGCGTGTCATCGTGCGCGAGCTGAAGGCGGTCGGCGGCGATCTGAAGTCGCTGCGGCTCGCGCTCACCGGCCGCGACCGTGGCCCCGAATTGGCCGCGGTCATCGCCGCGCTGCCGCGGGACGAGCTGCTCCGCCGGTCCGTAGGCTAGGACCATGCGTCTGCACAACACGCTGACGCGGCGCATCGAGGAGCTGCCGCCGCCGCCCGGCCCCATCCGGATGTACTTCTGCGGGCCGACCGTGTACCAGCGTGCGCACATCGGCAACGCGCGGCCGTTCGTGTTCGGCATGTGGCTCCGCGACTGGCTGCGGCTGCGCGGCTACGACGCGACGCTCGTCCACAACATCACCGACGTGAACGACAAGATCTACGAGGCGGCTCCGAACGCGAGCGCCGATCTCGCCGCGCGCGCGACGCAGTGGTACATCGAGGACGTCGGCGACCTCGGCCTCGGCCTGCCGGACGCGATGCCGAAAGCGACGGACGCGGTTCCGTCGATCATCCGTTTCATCGAGCAGCTGATCGAGCGCGACGCCGCGTATGCGGTCGACGGCGACGTCTACTTCCGCGTCGCGCGCGACCCCCTCTACGGCCGCCTCTCCGGCCAGCGTCC
>DASYFU010000440.1:0-5045 GCA_036498225.1 Gaiellaceae bacterium
TCCTACGACTCGATCGTCGTCGACACGTCGCCGTTCTTCCACGGCGCGGTGCTCGCGACGCTCGACCGCACCGACCAGCTGCTCGTTCTGTGCGGGCTCGACGTTCCGACGTTGAAGAACGTCCGGCTCGCGCTCCAGACGCTGGAGCAGCTGTCGTTCCCGTCCAACCGGATCACCTACGTCATGAACCGGGCAAGCGCGAACGTCGGGCTGAAGACGCGGGAGGTCGAGGACGGGCTCCGCGTGAAGGTCGCGCACGAGCTGCCGCTCGACCGCACTGTCCAAGTGTGCGTCAACCGCGGCGAAGCTGCCGTTCTCGTCCAGCCGCGGTGCGACTTCTCGCGTGCGATGAACGGGCTCGTCAAGGAGATGGCGCCGAAGGCGCAAGCGTCGAAGACCCAGCAGAAGAAGCGTCTCCTCTCCTTCGCGAGGGCATAGCGTGGGACTCCACGATCGCCTCTCCCGCACGACCGACGGCATCCACGCTCTCGCCGAGACGCCCAATGAGGTGCATGCGGATCCGTACGCCGAGCTGAAGGCGGCGGTGCACCACGCATGTATCTCGAAGCTCGGCCAGGAGCTGTTCAAGGAGGACGCCGCCGATCTCAACGATCGCGTCTACAAGGCGGTCACAGAGGAGCTCGCGCTTGCAGGCACGCCGCTCACGCGGGAGGAGCGGCGCGAGCTCGTCCGTCAGCTGACGGACGACATCCTCGGGTACGGGCCTCTCGAGCGCTTCCTGACCGACGACACCGTGACCGAGGTCATGGTCAACGGGCCGGAGCACATCTACGTCGAGCGCGCGGGCAAGATCGAGCGCACCAACGCACGCTTCGTCGACGACGCGCACCTCATGCGCATCATCGAGAAGATCGTGTCGCAGATCGGCCGCCGCGTCGACGAGGCGTCGCCGATGGTCGACGCGCGCCTCCCGGACGGAAGCCGCGTCAACGCGATCATCCCGCCGCTCGCGCTGACGGGACCGACGCTGACGGTCCGCAAGTTCTCGCGCGACCCGTACACGATCAACGACCTCATCCAGTTCGGGACGATGTCGGCCCGCGCGGCGCAGTTCCTCGGCGCGTGCGTGAAGGGAAAGCTCAACGTGCTCATCTCCGGCGGTACCGGCACCGGCAAGACGACGACGCTGAATGCGATCTCGGCGTTCATCCCCGGCGACGAGCGCATCGTGACGATCGAGGACGCGGCCGAGCTTCAACTGCAGCAGGAGCACGTGATCACGCTCGAGTCGCGGCCGCCGAACATCGAGGGCACTGGCGAGGTCAAGATCCGCGAGCTCGTCCGCAATGCCCTGCGCATGCGTCCCGATCGCATCATCGTCGGCGAGGTCCGCGGCGCGGAGACGGTGGACATGCTGCAGGCGATGAATACCGGCCACGAGGGGTCGCTGACGACGATCCACGCGAACTCGCCCCGAGACGCGCTTTCGCGCCTCGAGACGCTCGTGCTGACAGCCGGCGTCGAGCTCCCGCATCGCGCGATCCGCGAGCAGATCGCAAGCGCGTTCGACGTGCTCGTGCAGATCGTCCGCCTCGTCGACGGCTCGCGCCGCATCAGTCACATCGCCGAGGTCGTCGGCATGGAGTCCGACGTCGTCACGCTCCAGGATCTCTTCGTCGCGGAATCGCCCAGCGAAGCCGATGCCGCCCGTGCCAAGCGCTTGCTCACCCCGCTCCGGGCGACCGGCCTCAGGCCGCACTTCCTCGAGAAGCTCGCCGCGAACAACGTCATCCTCCCGCCCGGGTTCTTCTCGCGCGACGACGAGGACGTGCGCGCGGCATTCGCCGTGAACAGCTTCGGAGGCGGACAAGAGTGATGAGAGCGCGTGCGGCCGCAGTCGTTCTCATCGCCCTCGTCCTCGCCCCGGCCGCGACGGCCGGCGTGCGCATCGGTGGGGTGGATACGAGCGCGTACCCGGAGATCCGGGTGACCGTCGTGGCGCCGAACGGCGCTGCGCAGCCGCAGCTTGGCGAGAACGGGCTGCCTGCCGCAGGCCTCCAGGCAGTCAATCTCGGCCGTGCAAAGAGCGTCGTCCTCGCAGTCGACCGGTCGCAGTCGATGGCCGGCGCGTCGCTGCGCAACGCGACCGCCGCTGCGCGCGCGTTCGTCGCCGCAAAGGGCGCGAACGACCAGGTCGAGGTCGTCACCTTCGGCCGTCAGGCGGTGTCCTTGACCGGATTCTCCAGCTCGGGCGCAGACGCGGACGCGGCCCTCGCCGGCCTGCACGTCGACTCCCGGTCCGGGACCGCGCTCTGGGACGCCGTCGTCCGCGCAGCGACCGCGCTCGGCCAGCAGGGCCAGCCGGGCAGGGTCATCGTGCTCGTCACCGACGGGCAGGACGTCTCGAGCTCCGCGTCCTTCGCGGCCGCCGTCGCCGCCGCGCACCGCGCGCACGCGCTCGTCTACACGATCGGCATCGCCGGTCCCGGCTTCACGCCCCGTCCGCTGCGGCAGCTCGCGGCCGACACGGGCGGCCTCTACCGCGAGGCGTCCTCGAGCGCCGAGCTCGCCTCGCTGTACGCGTCGATCGAGCGCACGCTCTCGCACACGTGGCAGCTCCGGTACGTCACGGCCGCGCGCCCGGGTGAGAGTGTGCGCATCACCGCCGAGATCGCGGGTGTCGGAAGCGCCACGCGCGCCGTCACGCTCGGCGACACGGGGCTCACAGTCGGCCAGACCAGCCCGCCCTCGAACGTTCTTCCGTCGTCGGCCTGGCAATCGTCGCTCGCTCCCTTCGTGGTCGCGGGCGCCGTCGGCGTCCTCATCCTGCTCGCAACCTGGTTCGCCGCCGGTGCGCGCAGAGGATCGTGGCTCCGCACACGTCTTGCCCCGCATCTCGGCCCGAGCGAACGGCGCACGAAGACGAAGCGGCGCAGGCAGGGCCGCGCGTTCATGCGCAGTCTCGTTACCGCCACGGAACAGGCATTCGCGAACGTCAAGCAGTTCCGTGCCGTGCAACGCCTGCTCACGCGTGCCGATCTTCCGCTGCTCGCGTCGGAGCTGCTCTACATCTGCGTCGGCTCGGGGGTCGCCGTCGCGTTGGTGACCTTCCTCGCGGGGATCCCATTCGTGCTCGTCGTGCCCTTCATGCTTGCGGGCGCCGCGGCGCCGCTCGTGTGGGTGGCGTCGAAGGCGCGGCGCAGGATGAAGGCGTTCGACAACCAGCTCCCCGATCTCCTCATCACGATCGCGGCATCGCTCAAGGCCGGCCATTCGTTCCGGCACGCCATCCAGGCCGTCGTCGACGAAGGCGCCGAACCCACGGCGCGGGAGCTCCGCCGCGTGCTCACCGAGACGCGCCTGGGACGCCCGATGGACGACGCGCTCGGCGAGATGGGGGAGCGGATCGGGTCGAAGAACCTCTCGTTCGTGCTCAACGCGGTCACCATCCAGCGGCAGATCGGCGGCTCGCTCGCGGGGCTCTTCGACGTCGTCGCGGAGACCGTGCGCCAGCGCCAGCAGTTCGCGCGGAAGATCCGCAGCCTGACCGCGACCGGCCGCATGTCCGCCTACGTGCTCGCCGGCCTGCCGTTCCTCGTCTCCGCGCTCATCAGCCTCATCAGCCCGACGTACATGAGCCCGCTCTGGCACTCGAGCACGGGCCACGTGCTCGTCGGCATGGCGCTCGTCATGCTCGGGATCGGGTCGGTCATCCTCAAGAAGATCGTGTCGTTCAAGGGCTGACATGCTGCTCTTCTTCGCCATCCTCTCGTTCGCCTTCGCGGTGTTCCTCATCGGGGAAGTCGCGACGTCGCCCCAGAGGCGCCGCCATCTCGCGCTCCGCCGGGCTGCGACGTACGGCGCTCGCCGCGATCAGCCGGCGAACACGCTGCCGCGCTTCAGCGAGCGCGTGCTCGCTCCCGCCGTCGAGCGTCTCGCGGCGCTCGCGCTCAGGGTCAACCCGAAGGCGTCGGCGGATGCGATCGGCTCGCGGCTGATCGCGGCCGGCCTCTCGCAGCGGATCTCCACGTCCCAGTTCCTCGCGGTCAAGACAGCGCTCGCTCTCGGCGGCGTGGTTGCCGGCATCGCGTTCGGCGCCGTTCTCGCGCCGGTCGCCGGCATCCTGTTCGTGCCGATGCTCGCCGCGCTCGGTTTCACGATTCCCGACACGATCCTCGGATTCCGGATCCGCGAGCGGCGTGAGCGGGTCCGCGCCGAGCTCCCCGATGCACTCGACCTTCTTGCCGTCTCGGTGGAGGCGGGTCTCGGCCTCGACGGCGCGATCGCGAAGCTCACCGAGCACATGCACGGTGCCCTCGTCGACGAGTTCGCGCTGACCCTCGGTGAGATGCGCATCGGCGAGGCACGTCCGGAAGCGCTCAAGAAGCTCGCCGAGCGCGTCCCTGCTCCCGAGGTGTCCGCGTTCGTCCGCTCGGTCGTGCAGGCCGAGCAGCTCGGCATCTCGCTCGGCCGCATCCTCCGCGTCCAGGCAGCCGATTCGCGCCTGCGCCGCCAGGCGGCGGCAGAGGAACGGGCGATGAAAGCGCCAATCAAGATGCTCTTCCCGACCGCCCTCTTCATCTTCCCGGCGATGTTCGTCGCGATCCTGGGGCCGGCGTTCCTGAACATCACGACCTATCTCCACTTCAAGTGACGCACGAAACCGAGACAGGGTTCGGCACCGGGCTCCGCGCGCAGCTGTCGCGGAAGAACGGCGATGCGCTGACAACCGAAGAAGCGGAACCGGTCGAGGTGCAGCTGCCGGATCTGCTCCCGATGGGGGAGATCCTGCCGCTCGCGCCCGAGCCCGTGAGTGTCGAGCCGCAGGAGATACTCGTCCTGCGGAGCGAGCTCGAGTCCGCGCTCACGCGTGAACGGGCGCTGCGCGAGGCGCTCGAGCACCAGGTGGAGGCGTACGAGCGCGAAATGTCCTCCGCGCGCGACCTCGCAGTCCGTGAGGCCGAGGTCGAGCAGCTCGCGGCACGCGCCGAGGCCTCGCGGGCGGATGTCGAAGAGCTGGAGGTCATCCTCAGGATCCAGCGCGAGCAGGTCGAAAACGAACGGGTCGAGCTCTCGCGCATGCG
>DASYFU010000441.1:0-4928 GCA_036498225.1 Gaiellaceae bacterium
ACCTCGGCGAGGTTGCAGCGGTCGTCGACTTCCTCCTCGGCCCCGAGGCCGGCTACGTCAACGGCCAGGAGATCGTCGCCGACGGCGGCTTTCTCCAGAGCACGACCGTCAACGTCCCGCAGCCGACCTCCTAGAAGCCGGGGCCGGCAGTCTCGTTGCCGTAGAGGATCGAGACGCGCTTCAAGCGGGTGTTTCCCTCGAGCGCGCCCTCGCCCGACGCATTGCCGAGCCCGCTGTCCTTGAAGCCGCCGAAGGGCAGGCCGGGGTGGAGGAGCCGCGCGGTGTTGCCCCAGATCGTCCCCGCCTCGAGGCCGTCCGCGAAACGGAGCATGCGGCCGACGTCCCGCGTCCAGATATTCGCCGACAACCCGAATTCGACGCCGTTCGCCAGCTCGAGCGCCTCGTCCTCCGTGTCGAACGGGATGACGGAGAGCACGGGCCCGAAGATCTCCTCTTGCGCGAGCCGTCCCTGCGGATCGAGGTCGACGAGCACGGTCGGATCGACGTAGTAGCCGGGGCCGTGCGCCGTGCCGCCGACGAGCGCGTGCGCGTCCGACTTCGCGAGCTCGAGGTAGTCGCAGACGCGCTCGAACTGTCGCTGTGATGCGAGCGGGCCGAGCTGCGTCTCGGGGTCGTACGGGTCACCTACGCGCAACGCGCGTGCGAGCGACGTGATTCGGTCGAGCACGTCCTTCTCGACCGATCGCTCGACGAGGAGACGCGACGTCGCGACGCACGCCTGGCCGGTGTTCGAGAAGACACCCCAGGCCGTACCGCGTGCGACCGCATCGAGATCGGCGTCCGCGAAGACGACGTTCGGCGCCTTGCCGCCGAGCTCGAGCACGACCTGCTTGAACGTCGGCGCCGCGAGCGCGGCAACCTTTCGTCCGGTCTCGACGCTGCCGGTGAACTGCAGGCCCTTGACGCCGGGGTGCGCGGCGAGCAGCGCGCCGACCTTGCCGTCGCCGGTCACGACATTGACGAGGCCCTCGGGGATGCCGGCTTCCGCCGTCAGCTCCGCGATGCGGATGGCCGACAGCGGCGTGATCTCCGACGGCTTGCCGACGACGGCATTGCCGCAGGCGAGCGCCACCGAGACGCGGCCGACGAACATGCCCATCGGGCCGTTCCACGGCACGATCACGCCGACGACGCCGAGCGGCTCGCGCACCGTGTACGTGAGATGGCCGGGCGCGATCGGCAGTTGCCTACCTGTGATCTTGTCCGCCATCCCGGACCAGTAGCGGATGCGATTGGCGATCGACGGCGCCTCGCGCCTCGTCTCGCGCAACGGCTTCCCCATCGACTGCGTGTCGAGCTCCGCGAGCGCATCCGCCTCGCGCAGGACGAGCTCGCCCCAGCGTGAGAGCAGCTCGCCGCGCTTCTCGGGCGCGATCCGCCACCAGGTGCGCTGCGCCGCCTGGGCCGCCGCGACGGCGTCGTCGAGCTGGGCCTCGTCCGATGCCGCGACCTCGGCGAACACTGCGCCGTTCGCGGGATTGACGAGTGGGAAGATCTCGCCGCCGCCCGCCGCGGCGCGTGCGCCGGCGACGTACGGGAGGATCACCTCGCTCGTTGTCGTGGACATGCGATTCCTTTCACGGGGTTGTCTCGATATGAACGCGAACTGCATCCGCCCTGCCGTCGTACCAACCAGCCGGCTCGACGGCCCGGAGCGTCTCGCGGAACCGCTCCTCCCATTCCGCAGGCCGCCCGCCGGCGAGAGCGAGAATCGTCTCGGCGGGGATCCAGATATGGGAGTCGTCCTCGAGTCTCGCACCATCTCCGAACGTCGACGCCGTCGCAGCGGCGGTTTGACCGGCCGGCGCGACAACCTTCAGCTCCCGAAGTTGCTCGGGGTCGATGAGATCGACGCGCGTTCCGCTGCGATCGACGCGCAGAATCATGTGCTCACTCCCAGCCGCGCAATCGACGACTCGAGCTCGGCCGCGGCGCGTTCGAGATCGGAAGGCGTGAGCGCGCGCAACACGACCTCGACCGCAGGCCCGTCGTCAGTGTGTTGCGGATACGAACAGACGGTGATCGCCGCCCACGCGACCGCGATCTCGTCGAGCGCGCTCGTGATCCTGTCCTCGGCGACGCCGTACGTGCGACGCCAGATGCGCGCCTGTGGCCAGCGGCCGAGCTCGTCGCTGAGCGCCTCGAACGCCGCACGCATCTCGGCTGGATCGCCCGCGAGCGCGTAGACGTTCGCGATCGCGAACGGCGGCGCCCCGCCGTCCGCTCCCCGCAGCGACCGCGAGCCTTCGGGGCGCCGCGACCATGGCTGCGCAAAGCGCGCCATGTGCCCTCCAGCCGCGACCAGCTTGGCGTGAAGCTCGACGTCGGTGACACAGGCAACGCCGAATGCATGGGCGACGGCGTCGCGGGTGACGTCGTCCGGTGTCGGCCCCAGGCCGCCGGTGCAGAGGACGACGTCGTGTCGAAACCGGACCCAGTTCAGGAAGTCGGCGATTCGCTCGATGTCGTCGGGAAGGACGCCGATCGTCACGAGGCGGAGCCCGAGCCGGTCCAGCTCGCTTCCGAGCCAACGACCGTTGGTATTGCGGATCTCGCCCGCCAGCAGCTCGTTTCCGATGTTGACGACGGCGACCGTCGGCGGCAGGCTCTCCGAGCCGGTTACCTCTTTGTGGAACACCCTTCCATAATCTGCCATACTTCGGGGATGGCGGCAAACGGCCGGGCCGAGCACGCGAGTTTGCACCAGCCACTGACCGAGCTCGACGGGCCGGCCTTCAGGCAGCTCATGGCGTTCTGGGCGACCGGCGTCAGCGTCCTCACGGCCTACGGCGAGGACGGCCCCGCGGGCGCGACGGCGAATGCGTTGACGTCACTCTCCCTGGCGCCGCCGCTTGCACTCGTGTGCTTCGACCTCAGCTCGCGCACGCTCAAGGCGGTGCGCGAATCAGAGCGGTTCTGCATCAACATGCTCAGCGCCCGCCAGGAAGGAATCTCCCGGATCTTCGCGAGCAAGAAGAGCCCCGAGGAGAAGTTCTCGGAGATCCGGTACCGGACCGAGGACGGCGTGCCCGTCATCGAGGGATGCCTCGCCCACCTGGTCTGCGGCCTCGACTCCGAGCTCCGGCGCGGCGACCACGTCGTCGTGATCGGAGACGTCCTCAAGGGGACGACGGACTCGGAGGGCTCGCCGCTCATCTTCTATCGCGGCGAGTATCAGGCGGTTCGCGAGCCCGCAGGCTCGTAGCTCAGCCTCCGTCGAGCAGCGCCGCCTCGAGCGTGGCTCGGACCCAGGTGGACCAGGTGTCCTCGTCCCAATCGCCGTCGACGACGAGCGCCCGATAGGTCTCGGAGCTCCCGATCGCGAAGATCGCAGCGGCCGCCTGGTCGATCGTGAGCCCGGCGCGCAGCGCGTCGCGGTCGTCGAGCAGCTGCGCGGCCTGCCGGTAGTTGGCCAGCCGTTGGGCGATGCGGCCGCGCTCGAGGGCGGCGATCTCCGGGTCGGAAGCGGCGGCTTCGCGGATGATCCGGAAGACCGGCGCGGTTCGTGGGAGTGCGCCGCGCCAGAACTCGACGAGCTGCGCGATGATCCGCCGCGGGTCGGGCTCGGACTCGGCTTGCTCGCGCATGAACTGCGGTACCGGCGCGGGTGCCCGGTCACCGGCGGCGGCGAAGTCGAGCACGCGCGAGAGCACGTCGCGTTTCGAGCCGACTGCGTTGTAGATCGTCTGCACAGCGACGCCTGCGTCGGACGCGATCCGGCCGATCGAGGTCGCGTGATACCCGTGCTCGAGGAACAGCCGCGACGCGGTCTCGACGATCACCTTCTGCGTCTCCTCGGCGGCGAACTGCTTCCTCGTCTTGACCGGCTCCACGTTCTTAGTATAGCTTTCTAAAAACTAGAATGACATTCTAAGGAGGCAGGATGACGAGCGAGGAACTCAAGTCATTGACGCTCGAAGGCTTCGAGCGCATGTTCAACCAGGGCGATCTCGACTTCGTCGACACCACGCTCGCATCCGGTGCGGTCGACCATCAGGAGCCGGAGGGAACGGACGTCGCCGCCCACCTCAAGAACGTCATCTCGACGCTGCGCACAGCGTTCCCGGACCTGCGCTTCGAAGTCCATCAGCTCATCTGCGAAGACGGACACGGTCGCCTGCCGCTCGACGATGACAGGCAGTCACCAGGGGCCGCTGCGGATCGGTCCGCTGGCGAACCTGGCGGTCAACGGGGCGCCGGTCGACGTCGCGCACATGCACTTCTTCCGCTACGACGATGCCGGCCGGCTCACCGACCTCTGGCATGTGTGGAACACCCTCGCGCTCGCCCGCCAGCTCGGCGCACCCGCCCCGGAACTGAGCATCACGGCGGCCTGAGAGGTCGAGTATCGTTCCTCGATGCAGATGCGGGGGGTCGCCATCGTCGCAGCTTCGTTCAGCGCGCTCGCCGTCGCAGCGGCGCCGGCCTCGGCGCACCGCGCGGCCACCTGTCCGCACAATGGAACGCTCAACGGCGTCAGCGTGCTCATCGAGTGCGGCCCTGCGAAGGCAAGCGTCACCTTCGGCGCAACGCACCTCGCGCTGAAGAACGGCAAGTGCCTGAAGTCGAGCGCGAACTTCTCATGGGCGTTCGGCACGATCCCGGCCGGCCCGGGGATCAAGCGGCCGCCCGACTCGTTCCAGCTGATCGCGGGCGGCGGCAGCACGACCATGCACGACGGCACGTACTCGGCGACCGTCATGGTCTCGCGCCTGGGCAAGAACTACATCGGTGACTCGGTGAAGCTGAAGCTGACGCGCAAGGAGAGCGCCGGCACCTTCTCCGGAACGGTCACGTGGGCGCTCGGCACCAAGAAGGTCGCCGTCAGCGGCTCCTTCACCTGCTAGGCAGTCTCGACGTCACCCGCCGGCGTCCTCGGACGGCGCTTCCTCGATCGAGTCTTCCGT
>DASYFU010000442.1:0-2002 GCA_036498225.1 Gaiellaceae bacterium
GAGCCGCGAACTCGTCCCAGGCGAAGCCACATTGCTCGACGAGCGGGCCGACGTTTCGCCGGACGAGCTCGGGATCGAACACTTCGTTCCCGGCCGGCACGGGCGTATGCGTCGTGAAGACGGTCGACGCACGGAGCCGCTCGACTGCTTCGTCGCGATGGACGCCATCGTCCTCCACGAGCTCGCGCAGCCGCTCCAGCTGGAAGAACGCGGAGTGGCCCTCGTTCATGTGGAAGACAGTCGGCTCGAGGCCCAGCTCACGCAGCGCGCGTACGCCGCCGATGCCGAGCGCGAGCTCCTGGCGCAGGCGGTTCTGCCGGTCGCCGCCGTACAGCGTGTTCGTCACGTCGCGGGCCCAATCGGGGTTGCCCTCGACCTTCGTGTCGAGCAGGTAGAGCGAGACGCGTCCGACCTGCGCGCGCCACACGCCGAGACGGACGGGGACGAGATTCCCCTCGTCGTCGGCCATCTCGACCGTGGGCGACATCGGCACGAGCGTCAGCGGCAGGCGGGCGGTGTCGTTGCGCGGGTAGCGCTCCACTTGGCGGTCGCCCTCGTCCAGCCGCTGGCGGAAGTAGCCGCGGGAGTAGAAGAGCCCGACCGCGACGAGCGGCACGCCGAGCTCGGAGGCGGACTTGAGATGGTCGCCTGCGAGGATCCCAAGGCCGCCCGAGTACGTCGGGAGGCTCTCGTCGAGCCCGAACTCGGCGGAGAAGTACGCGGCGAGAAAGTCGTCCGGCCGCTCCTGCTGCTCCCACCACGTCACCTGGCCGGCCTCGGCCTCGAGCCGCTCCTGGACGCGGCCGAGGTTCATCGCGTACTCCGGCGTCAGCGCGCGCTCGAGGTCCTCGTCCGTTAGCTCGGACAGCATCGCCGTCGGGTTGTGCAGGAGCTGGCTGAAGCGCCTGCGGTCGAGCTCGGAGAAGAGCTGGCGTGCGCCCGGCGTCCAGCTGAACGAGAAGTTCCCGGCGATCGTGCGGAGCGCAGCGCGAAGGGTCTCGCCGTCGTGGTTCTCGGACGCCATTTCGGCGGCACCCTACCGAAGCACCCGTTGGTACCCTTCGAGTACCCGGAGAGCTTTGACAGGCAGCTTGGCGACCGGGTTACCAAACGCCTAAAGAGCCCGTGGGCGCTTCCCCGGCGCTCCCGGACCTGATAGGCGGGAGCGAATCGAGGGACATTGGCGGACGCGCGCGACAAACTTGAAGCGATTCTCACCGAGCGCATCGGCGTGCTCGACGGGTCGTGGGGCGTCCTCATCCAGCGCGACGTTCGCGGGGAGGAGGCATATCGCGGCGAGCGCTTCCGCGACCATCCGCGCGACGTCGCTGGCGATCCCGACCTGCTCAACCTCACGCGCCCGGAGGTCGTGCGCGGCATCCACCGTGCGTACTTCGACGCGGGCGCGGACATCGCGACGACGAACACGTTCACGGCGACGCGCATCGGGCAGGCCGACTACGGGCTCGAGGGCTACGCGGCCGAGATGAGCTTCGCCGGCGCCCAGCTCGCCCGCGAGGCGGCCGACGAATACGGCGGCCTCGTCGCCGGCTCGGTCGGGCCGCTCAACGTGACGCTTTCGCTCTCGCCGCGGGTGGACGATCCCGCGTACAGGGCGGTCGGCTTCGACGCGGTCGTGGCCACGTATGCGGAGCAAATGACCGCGCTGCGGGACGGCGGCGTCGACCTTCTTCTCATCGAGACCATCTTCGACTCGCTGAACGCCAAGGCTGCCATCGTCGCCGCGCAGGAGGCGACGCCCGAGCTCCCGTTGTGGATCTCGTTCACCGCCGTCGACCGGAGCGGACGCAACCTCTCCGGCCAGACCGTCGAGTCGTTCTGGGTGTCGATCGAGCATGCGAAGCCGCTCATCGTCGGCGTGAACTGCTCACTCGGCGCGACGGAGATGCGGCCTTTCGTCGAAGACCTCTCGCGGGTCGCGACGACGTGGCTCGCGTGCTACCCGAACGCCGGCCTGCCGAACGAATTCGGCGGATACGAC
>DASYFU010000443.1:0-6456 GCA_036498225.1 Gaiellaceae bacterium
CGCGCTCAACCCGAGCGCGCGCTCGAGTTGTTCGCGGACCGGTGCTGCGTCGACGGCTCCTTCGACCTGCACGGTCAGCTCGTCGAGATGCTGCGGTCGCTCGACGACGAGCTGGTAGTGCGGCTCGAGTCCCTCGACGGCGAGCAGCACGCGCTCGATCTCGCTCGGGAAGACGTTGACGCCGCGGATGACGAGCATGTCGTCCGTGCGCCCCTTCACGCGTGACATGCGCGCGAACGTCCGCCCGCACGAGCACGGCTCGCGCGTGACGGAGGCCAGGTCGCCGGTGCGGTAGCGGAGCAGCGGCATCGCTTCCTTCGTCAGTGTCGTGAAGACGAGCTCCCCGACCTCGCCTTCGCCGACGGCGTCCCCCGATTCGGGATCGATCGTCTCGACGAGGAAGTGATCCTCGTTCACGTGGGCGCCGCCGAGGCCTTCGAGACACTCCGCGGCGACTCCCGGGCCGACGATCTCCGACAGGCCGTAGACGTCGATCGCGCAGATGTTCAGCGCCTCCTCGATCGCGCCGCGCAATCGCTCCGTCCACGGCTCCGCGCCGAAGAGCCCGGCGCGGAGCTTCAGCCGGCCGACGTCCTCGACGTGGTCCGCGATCGCCAGCGCGTAGCTCGGCGTGCAACAGAGGATCTCGGCGCCGAGGTCTTCCAGCAGCTGTGCCTGTCGCGGCGTGTTCCCGCTCGAGGCCGGCACGACGGTGCAGCCGAGGCGCTCGGCCCCGTAGTGGAAGCCGAGCCCGCCGGTGAACAGGCCGTAGCCGTACGCGACGTGCACGAGCGTGCCCGGCCCGCCCCCGGCGGCTGCGATCGCGCGCGCGCAGCAGTCGGACCACAGGTCGAGGTCGGACTGCGTGTACGCGACTATCGTTGCCTTCCCGCGCGTGCCGGACGACGCGTGGATGCGCACGCACTCCTCGCGCGGCACACGCAGCATCCCGAACGGATAGGCGTCGCGCAGGTCCGACTTCGTCGTGAACGGCTGCCCCGCCAGCGCGTCGAGCTCCACGCCGAACCGCTCGCGCAGACGCTCGCGTTGCAGGCGCTCGAGCTCGGGGCGCGGCATCGTCTCCAGCTCGGCCTGAAAGATCACAGCGCGTTAGGTTATGCCCGTGTCGGGAGGCGCGCTCGCAACGACGCTCGCAGTGGCGGCCGGCCTTGCGGGCTCTGTTCAGGTTGCCGTGATGTCGAGGCTCGGCGCTCGCGTCGGTGTCGTCGAGGCGGTCGCGTTCGCAGCGCTCCTGACCGCGGGCATCGCCGTGGTCGCGCTCCTCGTCCTGCGGCGCTCGTTCGCCGGCGTCGCGCATTCCGCGCACCAGCCATTGTGGATGCTGACCGGCGGCATCCTCAGCCTGCTCATCGTCTTCACGATCACGTACGCCGGCCCGCGCATCGGCGTCACGGCGACGGTCGGGATCATCATCGCGGCGCAGCTCGTAATGGGCGTTGCGATCGATCGCTTCGGCCTCTTCGGGAGCAACCGCGTCGGCCTGCACTGGGAACGCGTCGTCGGCATCGTGCTGCTCGCCGCGGGCGCCGCGCTCTCGCTGCGCAAGTAGATCTACAGGCGGAACGGATTGAACGGCTTCGGGCTCGTCGAGACGAGAACGCCCTTCGTCTCGAGGTAGAGCTCGAGCGTGTCGATCGAGAGCTCGCGTCCGAAGCCTGACTGCTTGTAGCCGCCGAACGGGATACCCGGGAACGCCGTGTACGGCGTGTTGATGCCGACCATGCCCGCCTTGATCGCGCGGGCGACGCGATGCCCGCGCGCGGGATCGCCCGTCCACACGGTCGCGAACAGCCCGTACTTGACGTCGTTCGCGATGCGAATCGCGTCCGCCTCGTCCTCGAACGGAATCGCGACGACGACCGGGCCGAAGATCTCCTCCTGCGCGACGTCCATCTCGTTGGACACGTTCGCGAGCACCGTCGGCTGGTAGAAGGCGCCCTTGCCGTCGCCCGGCGCGCCGCCCGCGAGGACCTCGACGCCCTCCGCGCGGCCGCGCTCGACCATGCCGTGCACTCGATCGCGATGCGCCGTCGAGATGAGCGACCCGACCTGCGTCTCCGCATCGAGCGGGTCGCCGACCTTCAGCCGCTGCACGTAGCCGGCGAACCGTCCGACGAAGTCGTCGTAGATCGACTGCTCGACGAGCACGCGCGAGCGCGCCTCGCAGCTCTGGCCTGCCGCGTAGTAGATCGACCACACCGAGCTCGGGATCGCGTCGTCGAGATCGGCGTCCGCGAAGACGAGATTCGGGCTCTTGCCGCCGAGCTCGAGCGTGACGCGCTTGATCGGATCGGAGCAGAGACGCATGATCTCGCCGCCCGTCTTCGTCGAGCCGGTGAACGCCACCTTGTCGACGCCGGGATGCCTGACGAGATACGAGCCGGTCGTCGGCCCGTCGCCGGGGACGATGTTGATCGCGCCGGCGGGGAAGCCGACCTCGGCCGCAAGCTCGGCGATGCGGAGCACGCTCAGCGGTGTCTGCGGATCGGGCTTCAGGACGACGGAGCAGCCTGCGGCCAACGCCGGCGAGAGCTTCCACGTCGCCATCAGCAGCGGGTAGTTCCACGGCACGATCTGTGCGCAGACGCCGACGGGCTCCTTCAGCGAGTACGTCAGCAGCGAGCCGCCGATCGGATTCGAGCGCCCCGCGATCGAGCCGACGACGGAGGCGAAGAAGCGGAAGTTCTCGACCGCGCCCGCGACCTCGGCCTTGACGGACGAGATCGCCTTGCCGACGTTGCGCGACTCGAGCTCGGCGAGCTCGCCGCGGTTCGACTGGATCGCATCGGCGAGCGCCTGCAGCAGGCGCGCCCGCTCGTTCGGCGGCGTCCGGCCCCAGGCCCCGTCGAGGGCGGCCCGCGCAGCCGCGACGGCGCGGTCGACGTCGGCCTCGCCGGCCATCGCCGCCTTGCCGAGCGGCTCGCCGCTGGCCGGCTCGAGCAGCTCCCGCTGGTCGCCGGAGGAGGCCTCGGTCGTCTCGCCGTCGATGAAGAGCCCGTGCTCGTTTCCCGTCGCGACGGCCATGAGACCGGAAAATACCGGTTGACCTCGTCCGCCGCGGAGTCAAGACTTGGGATCCAAGAACGGGCCGAACGTTTAGCTCCCGCGATCGAAGGCGAGGTATTGGATCCGATGGCGTCGATTCAGGTGGAAGCAGCGAGGATCCCCGACCGCGACAAGCTCCTGGTCCTTCTCCGTGAGCACGGCCTCGAGGCACAGCCGGAGAACGAGGTCGGAATCGTCGTCCCGCATCAGGACCGCGACGGCGAGGTCTTCTCCACCGTCGAAGAGCTGATCATGCGGATCGGCGCCCCCTTCGTGCCCATCAAGCACGAGGACGTGATCTACATCAGACCACCGGTCGGCTAGCGCTCGAACAGCGCGGCCTGACCCTGGCCGACGCCGACGCACAGGGTCGCGAGGCCGTATCTCCCGCCGCGGCGGCGGAGCTCGTGCAGGAGCGAGACGACGAGGCGCGCGCCGCTCATGCCGAGCGGGTGCCCGATGGCGATCGCGCCGCCGTTGACGTTCACCTTCGCGCGGTCGAGGCCGAGCTCGCGGATGACCGCGACGCTCTGCGACGCGAACGCCTCGTTCAGCTCGACGAGGTCGACCTCGCCGACCTCGACACCGGCGCGCGCGAGCAGCTTGCGCACGGCGGGCACGGGGCCGATGCCCATGATGCGCGGGTGGACGCCGGCGACCGCGCTGCCGACGAAGGTCCCGAGCGGCTCGACGCCGAGGTCGCGCGCGCGTTCCTCCGACGCGATCACGAGCGCGGCGGCGCCGTCGTTGATCCCCGACGAGTTGCCCGCCGTAACCGTCCCGCCCGCGCGGAACGCGGGCTTCAGCGCTGCGAGCTTCTCGAGCGTCGTGTCCGGGCGCGGATGCTCGTCGCGCACGACGTCGCCGACGGGGATGAGCTCGTCGTCGAAGCGTCCCGCCTCGGCCGCTGCGGCCCAGCGCTGGTGCGAGTCGAGCGCGAACGCGTCCTGATCCTCCCGCGTCACCGCGTACTGCTCCGCAACGTTCTCGCCGGTCTCGCCCATCGACTCGAGCGGGAACATCTCTTCCATCCTCGGATTCGGGAACCGCCAGCCGAGATGGGTGTCCCACACGGTGACGTTCCCGCGCGGGAACGCCTTGTCCGGCTTCGCGAACGCATAGGGCGCGCGCGTCATCGACTCCACACCGCCCGCGACGAACAGGTCGCCGTCGCCGGCCATCACCGCGTGGCACGCAGCGGCAACGGCGGTGAGGCCGGACGCGCACAGGCGATTGACCGTCACTCCGGCGACGGACTGCGGCAGCCCCGCCAGCAGCGCCGCCATCCGCGCGACGTTGCGGTTGTCCTCCCCCGCCTGGTTCGCGCAGCCGAAGTAGACGTCCTCGATCTCGTTCGCATCCACCCCCGAGCGCGCAACCGCCTCCGCGATCGCGAGCGCCGCGAGATCGTCGGGACGCTCGCCGGCGAGCGCGCCACCGTATCGGCCGATCGGCGTGCGAACACCGGACAGGATGACCGCGCGGCTCACTCGACCCATTCAACCGCAATGCCCGCATGCGCCCGCTCGAGCAGCTCGCGCACCGCCTGGCGACCCTCGTCGCCGTAGTCGAGCGTCAGGTCGTTCACGTACATCTCGATGAAGCGGTCACCGCGCACGTCGTCGAGCCCGCGACCGAATCCGAGCGCGTACTCGAGCGCCTCCTCGCGGTGCGTCAGCGCTGCGTCGATCGACTCGCGCAGGATGGCGGAGATCGTGCGCATGTTCTCCGGCCCGAGGTCGCGGCGGATGGTGTTCACACCGAGCGGCAGCGGCAGCCCGGTCTCGAGCAGCCACCACTCTCCGAGATCGAGGCACTTCTGCACGCCCGCGTCTGCATACGTCAGCTGGCCCTCGTGGATGAGCAGCCCGACGTGCGCCCGCCCGGACGCGACCTCGTCGAGGATCGCGTCGAACGGCAGCACACGGCATGCGAACTCTCCGCCGAGCGCGAGCTGGAGCACGAGGAACGCCGTCGTGAGCTTGCCCGGGACGACGATCTCCTCGTTGCGGAGCTCCTCGAGCGAGAGCTTCTCGCGCGCGACGACGATGGGGCCGTATCCGGAGCCGAAGCTCGCGCCGTGGGGTAGCAACGCGTAGCGCTCGTGCACGCGCGGATAGGTCGCCGCCGACATCGCCGTCACCTCGAGGCGCCCGTCGAGCGACCATTCGTTCAGCGACTGGATGTCGGCGATCACCGGCTCGAAATCGAAGCCGTGAGGATCGACGGTTCCCGACGCGAGCCCCCAGAACATGAAGGCGTCGTCCGGATCGGCGCTGAAGCCCACTCGCACCAACATGGGTGCGAACTATCGACGATGCGCTAGGGCGTGCGCCCGAAGAACCACGCTTCGAGGGGCTTGAGGCACTCGTCGCGCGTGAACGGGCGCATGTGCTCGGCGCGGCCGTCCGCCTCCGAGACCGTGAGGTCGTCCTCGAGCGCGGCGTTCGCCTGCTCGAGCGCGTCCTCGAGCTCGTAGCCCTCGAAGATGTAGTCGTCGTGGCGCGGCGCGTGGTCGTTGCGCTGATGCGGGTTCACCGCGCGGCCGACTGCCCACACCGCGCCTGCCTTGCGCTCGATCCAGATGACGACGCGCTCCTCGCTGCCGGCGTCGTCGACTCCGTGGAGCACCCGCTCCGCGAACCTGCCGCGGTCGGTCGAGACCTGCACGAGGCCGACTATACAATCGCTTCCGTGTTGAGGCTCGGCACGTTCCTGCGGAATCCGTTCTCGTTCCTCTTCGCGCGATCGGCGCGCGAGGACGCCGTTGTCGCCTACCTCCTCCGCGAGCACGGTGCAGGTCGCCGCGTCGACGACATCCTCGAGGATCCGTACGTTCAGAACCGGCTGACGCCCGAGCAGCAGCAGCGCATGCTGTCGCGCGCCGACGTCATTCACGCTCTCGGCGAGCAGCACTGACGACAGCCGCCGCGGCGGCGACGTCCCACGCTGCGAGCCCGTTCGACTTGAAGACGACGACGTCGTCGTCCGACTGTCTCCCGGCAAGCTCGCCGGCGACGACCTCCTGCAGCTCGTGCACTTCGAGCCAGTCGAGGACGCCGCTCGCCACCGGTTCGATGAGATCTGCAGACTCGATCTTCGCGTCCTCGAGCGAGTCGCAGCACACGAACGCCGCGCGCTGAAGGACGACGTCGTCGAGCTCGCGCCGCTTGCCGTCGTTTGCACCGACGGCGCAGACGAGCGCACCCGGTTGCAGCCAGTCGCCGCGCAACACCGGGTCGGGCGAGCCGGTCACCGTCACGACGACGTCGCAGGCGGCGGCGTCCTGCGCGCTCATGAGGCGAGCTGGAAGCTCGCGGTCCAAAAGAGCATGAGAAGACGCGCCACTCCAGTGACGCGCCCCCCGGCGCAAGAGCCTAGCGGCGATTG
>DASYFU010000444.1:0-7208 GCA_036498225.1 Gaiellaceae bacterium
CGGAGGCGCCAAGAACCACATGATCGTCCTGCCCGACGCCGACGTCGACGCGGCGGCAGACGCGGCCGTCTCGGCGGGCTACGGGTCCGCCGGCGAGCGCTGCATGGCCATCTCCGTCGTAGTCGCCGTGGGTGAGGTGGCTCAGCCACTCGTCGACGCGATCAGGGACCGGATCCCGAAGGTGAAGGTCGGCGACGGGATGGATCCGGCTTCCGAGATGGGCCCGCTCGTGACGGGCGAGCACCGCGACCGTGTCGCCTCGTACGTCGGGAATGCGACCGGCGAGGGTGCGACCGTTGTCGTCGACGGCCGGGAAGGCGTCCCCGACGAGGGCTTCTTCCTCAACCCGAGCCTGCTCGACGGCGTGACGCCGCGGATGAAGGCGTACGTGGACGAGATTTTCGGCCCGGTGCTCGGCGTGACGCGCGTCGATACGTACGACGACGCCGTCCGGCTCGTGAACGACAGCCCGTACGGGAACGGGACGGCGATCTTCACGCGCGACGGCGGCGCCGCACGCCAGTTCCAGTTCGACGCGCAGGCCGGCATGGTCGGGATCAACGTGCCGATCCCGGTGCCGGTCGCGTACTACTCGTTCGGCGGCTGGAAGGGCTCGCTCTTCGGCGACCGGCACATCTACGGGCCCGAGGGAATCGACTTCTACACGCGCGGCAAGGTGGTCACGTCCCGGTGGCCCGACCCCGCCACGTCGAAGGTCGACCTCGGCTTCCCGCAGACGCGCTGATCTACGGCGAGCGGAACGTCATCAAGAGCGCGGCGTGGCGCCTGAACGGGTCGACGGCCGCGATGCGCAGGTGGGCGGTCACGCCGCGCTTGAGGCGCACGCGCAACGTGATCGGGACGCTGCCTGGACGGAGGACGAGCGACTCGTGCGTCGCGCCGCCGGCGAGGCCGACGAAGAGATGCACCTGCGACGCGACCGAGACGCGCGCGTGCACGACGACGATGCCGCTGCGGAGCCGCGTCGCCGTCAGCGGCCCGTTGCGATAGACGGTCGGTAGTCCCGCCGCGACGAGGCTCGGATCGCCCCAGCGTCCCGCCGCGAACGCAGCGAGCCGCACCGGCTGGTCGACGAGCACGTGGACGATGCCCGTCGACGTGTCCGTGTATGCGCCGGCGACGTCGCCGGCCGGCAGCGTCGGCCCGGCGAGCGCTTGCGGCGTCCGCCAGATGACGCCGTCCAGCGAGTATCCGAGCACCGACCCGGCCGGCGGCGCGGCCGCGTACGAGATGTCGACCGGCCACGGCAGCTGCGTCACGCCGCTGACGAGGAGCGCGACGCCCGTCCCCGGCAACGCCGGCGCGCGCTCGCCCGGCGTGAGCACGACGGACGAGCCGTCCGGTACCGCACCCGGCTGCCACGTCACCGTCGCGCGCCCGTCCGTCGTCGCGACCGCGCCCGCATGTCCTGGCACCTCGCTCGCCGACCCGACCGTCGGCGTCGGCACCGGCGCGGAGGCGACTAGCCCGGTCGCCGGCGTCGTCGCCGTCTGCGAGCCGCCTGCGCTCGTCGCGGTGACGACGAGCGACAGCGTCGTGCCGATGTCGCCCGGCGTGAGCGTGTACGTCGACTGCGTCGCCCCCGTGATCGCCGCGCACGTGGTGCCTGACACATCACAGCGTCGCCACTGGTATGCGAACGACGTGGGGGATCCCGTCCACGTGCCGACGGAGGAGCTGAGCTGTTGCCCTGCGACCGTGGTGCCGGCGACGCTCGGCGCCGTCGTGGCGACGGGCCGCGTGACCGAGCCGCTGCCGGCCGAGCCGACGGCGATCGTCGGCGCGGATGCGGTCGCCGCGCCGCCGGACGTGCTCTGCGCCGTGACCGTGACGATGAGCGCGTGCCCGAGATCGTCGGAGGCCGGTTTGTACGTGTCGGCGGTCGCGCCGGTGATCGGCGTGCAGTTGGCGCCGGCGGCGTCGCAGCGCTGCCACTGATACGTGAACGTGACCGGCTTGCCGCCGCTCCACGTGCCGGGGACGGCCGTGAGGATGACGCCCGTCTTCACCGTGCCGACGACCGTCGGCGGGACGCTCGCAGCGGGAGCGCCGCTCGGGTACGGCGCGATCGCGATCGGTCCGGGATCGGGCCCCGCGTACCTGTCGCCGTCGACGCACTTGAGAATGCCGGGAACGCTCGCGCAATCCGTCCACTGCCAGAAGGTCCAGCCGAGCCCGCCCCAGTTGCTCGCCGGAACGTTCGGCGAGCCGCCCGTCGTCCAGTGCGCGACCCACAGCTTGTACCCGCCGAGGGCGAACGCCGACGTGTCGCCGAGCCTGTCCTTCCAGAAGTTCGGGGATGCGTAGACGAAGCCGCTCACGCCGGTGCGTGCCTTCACCTCGTCGAGCCACGCCTGCGCCCACTGCGCGAGCGCGTTCGAGCCGAGGCCGCCCGTCACTTCGAGATCGAGCACGGGCGGGAGCTCGCCAGGCTGCGGCTGGGCCACCGTGACGAAGTGATCCGCCTGCGCGATCGCGCTCGCGACGATCGACGCGGGGCCGGTGCCGGTGGGGCGCCCGAAGTGATACGCGCCGAAGCGCAAGCCCATTCCTTCCGCGCCTGCACGGTTGACGGGATAGGTCGCGTCGACGAACGTCGTGCCCTCGGTCGCCTTCTGGTACGTGAAGCGGTACGACTTGGCCGCGACCTGCGTCCAGCTGATGATGCCCTGATAGTGCGACACGTCGACGCCGGTCGCGTACGTCGCGGCTTGCACCGGCGCGGCGAAGAGCGCGGCAAGCACAGCAGCTGCTGCGAGACGGACCCCCATGCCCCGTCCGACCGTAGCGCAGCTTTTGTTCAGCGAACGTAAATCGACCACTTCGACCGCTTTCGCGGCCGGGCCGCCTGCTCCTACGCCACAGCGGTACGCGCGGGCTTCAGCTCCTGGCCGAAGCGGGCTCGCGCGACGAACTGGCCGATGCCCGGCGATGCGACGAGCTCGTCGTTCTCGACGAGGACGTGGCCGCGGAGCAGCACGATCTCGGGCGAACCCGTCACCTGCGTGCCCTCGTACAGGTTGTAGTCCACCTTCGAGTGCTGCGTCTTCGCCGCGATCGTCACCTTCTTCTCGGGATCGAAGACGACGATGTCGGCGTCGGAGCCGACGGCGATCGTGCCCTTGCGCGGATAGAGGCCGAACAGCTTCGCCGGATTCGTCGCGAGCAGCTCGACCATCCGATTCAAGGAGATGCGTCCGGTGCGCACGCCGAACTCGTGGATCATCTGCAGCCGGTTCTCGAGGCCGGGCCCGCCGTTCGGGATCTTCGAGAAGTCGTCCTTGCCGAGTGTCTTCTGTCCGTCGAAGTTGAACGCGCAGTGGTCGGTGGAGATCGCCGACAGCGCGTCGGTGCGCACCGCGTTCCAGAGAACGTCCCAGTTCGACTTGTCGCGCACCGGCGGCGAGAAGACGTACTTCGCGCCTTCGAAGTTCGGTTTCGCGATGTCCTCGAGCGAGGTGAAGAAGTACTGCGTGCACGTCTCGCCCCACACGTCCCAGCCCTTCTCGCGCGCGGCTGCGATCGGCTCGACCGATTCCTTGCACGACACGTGGACGACGTACAGCGGCGCGCCGGCGAGATGGGCGAGCTGAATCGCCCGGTTCGTCGCCTCGCCCTCCGCCTCGGGCGGCCGCGTGAGCGCGTGGTAGAGCGGCTCGGTGTGCCCGGCCGCGAGCGCCTCGCGCACGAGGATGTCGATGACGTCGCCGTTCTCGGCGTGCACCATTGTGAGCGCGCCGGTCTTCGCGGCGACCTCCATCGTGCGATAGAGCGTGTCGTCGTCGACCATGAGCGCGCCCTTGTAGGCCATGAAGAGCTTGTACGAGGTGATGCCCTGGTCGGGGAGCGTCGCGAGCTCCTCGAGCGTGCCGCCCTCCGCGAGATCGGTGACGGCCATGTGGTAGCCCATGTCGATCACCTGCTTGCCGGCGGCCTTCGCGCGCCAGTCCTCGAGCGCCGACGCGAACGTCTGGCCCTTCCCCTGGATGATGAAGTCGACGTGGCATGTCGTGCCGCCGAACGCCGCCGACGTCTGGCCGGACTCGACGTCGTCGATCGTCGTCGTCCCACCGAACGGCATGTCGAGATGCGTGTGCGGGTCGATGCAGCCGGGAAGCACGTACTTTCCGGCTGCATCGATCACCTTGTCGGCCTGCATGTCGAGGTGCTCGCCGATCACGGAGATCCGCTCGTCGTCGACGAAGACGTCCGCGACGTAGTCGTCCGCCGCGGTGACGATCCGTCCTCCCTTGATCAGCGTCGACATGCCATACCTCCTTACTTGCCGCCCGGCGTCAGCTTGACGGCGATGGGCTTGTAGCTCTTGCCGTAGACGTCCATGCCCTGCGTCTTGAGCCCTGCGACAGCCGCCGCGGCCAGGTCGGTCCGGTACGCGCCGGGGGACGGCGCCTTCTTGATGCCTCCGAACTGCTGGAGGAGTTTCGCCGTCTGTGCGTACGAGGCCTTGTCCATGATCCCGATGCCGTCCTTGCTCGGCCAGATCAGCTGGTTGATCTGATTCATCATCCACATCTGATGGCCGCGCGGCAGCGTCGGGCCGGCCTTGAGCGTGAAGGTGACGCACTGCGCCACGTGATCGCGGCAGTAGATCCAGCCGGCGAGCGTTGCGCCGATCACCTTCTCGGCGATCTGCTGGTGCGCCTTGCTCGCCAGATACGACGCGGTCGAGAAGAGGTTGTCCTCGAGCATGCCCGTGCCGACGTTCTGCATCTTCAGCACGTTCAGGTCGGAGAGCTGGAAGAGCTTGCCGGTCTTCGGGTTCTTCGTCTCGAGGACCTGCGCCAGCTCGTTGTAGGTCATCGCCGAGGCGGCGTCGACCTGGTGGTTGATGAACAGCCCCATGTCGAACGGCTGCTGGACGATCGTGACGCCCGTGTTGTGCGCCGGGTCCATGCCGTTCTTCGTCAGCGCGGCGAAGAGCTCGTACTGATCGCCGCCGAGCCAGTTCGCGACCTTCTTGTTCTTCATCTTCGCGATCGAGTTGATGCCGGAGGACTTCCACGTGAGCTCCGTCATGCCCGAGCGGCTGAAGACCTGTGCGATGTCGACGAGCTGGGTGCCCGTGTCGCGTGCGGCGAGCAGGGCGGTCAGCCAGTTGACGCCGAACTGCGCGCGACCCGACGCGACGACCTGCCCCGGGACGATCTGCGGCCCGCCGTTCAGGAGCTTCACGTTGAGGCCTGCGGCCTTGTAATAGCCGAGGTCGAGCGCCGCGTAGTAGCCGGCGAACTGCGCCTGCGGCACCCACTGCAGCTGGATGGAGATATTCGTCAGCGACGGCTTGGCCGACGCCGTGCTCGCCATTGCCGCGACGGCGGCCGCGACGAGCGCCCCAACGACCCACTTCCTCATGAACCCTCCCTTTCCCCTACTGCATTGAACTCAGGGTTGATTTCTACAACTACGCGTCCCGCGTGTCAGGTGTCCAGCGGATCACGAGCCTCTCCGTCCCCGCGACCGCCCCGTAGAGCGCGATCCCCAGCAGGGACGCGACGAGGATGCCGGCCCACGCCAGAGGGAACTGGAAGACCTCGGCGGAGCTGTTGATCAGCACGCCGAGCGCGTTCAGCGCGCCGCCGAAGTACTCGCCGACGATCGCGCCGATCATCGCGAGCACGCTCGCCACCTTGAGCGCGGTGAAGACGAACGGCAGCGCCGTCGGGACGCGCACGCGCCGCCAGATCTCGAGCTCGCTCGCGGCGTAGGAGCGCATCAGCTCGATCTGGCGCGGCTTCGCGCTGTTGAGGCCGCGCAGCGTGTTCACCAGCACGGGCAGGAAGCAGAGGACGCCGGCGATCGCCATCTTCGAGCGCGGCGAGATCGGGTTGAACCAGGCGCCGAAGATGGGGGCGAAGGCGATGATCGGGACGGCGTTCGCGGCGATGAAGATCGGCATCAGCGCGGTGCCGACGTTCCGGAAGCGGCTGACGACCGTGGCCGCGAGGATCCCGAGGCCGGAGCCGATCGCGAAGCCCCCGAGCGCCTCCTTGAACGTGTACCAGCCGGCCGGCCAGAGCGTGTGCCGCTGGGTCCAGAACACGCTGACGATCGTGCTCGGCTTCGGGAGCAGGAACTGCTGCACGTGGAGCGCGCGGACGAGCCCCTCCCACAGCCCGACCACGAGGACGAAGACGACGAGCGCCGGCAGCCACTCAACGATCCGCTTCAAGCAGCTCCTCCTCTTCCGGCAGCAGATGCTCGCCCCGGCTGCGCAGCAGCTCCCGCACCTGCGTCACGAGCTCGAAGAACCGCGGCGTGTACCGCGTCTCCGCCGTCCGCGGCTTCGGGAGGTCGATCTGCACGACGCCGGCGATGCGCCCGGGGCGCGGGCTCATCACGACCACGCGCGTCGAGAGGAAGACGGCCTCCGAGATCGAGTGCGTGACGAACACGACCGTCGAGCCGAGCTTCTCCCAGATGGAGAGCAGCTCGAGGTTGAGCCGCTCGCGCGTCATCTCGTCGAGCGCGCCGAACGGCTCGTCCATGAGCAGGAGCGCGGGCTCGAAGGAGAGCGCACGCGCGATGGAGACGCGCTGTTGCATCCCGCCCGAGAGCTGCCATGGATGATGGTCGGCGAACGACCGCAGCTCGACGAGGTCGAGCATCTCGTCGACGCGCGCCCTGCGGCGCTCGCGATCCCAGCCGAGCATCTCCAGCGGCAGCGCGATGTTCTTCGCGACCGTGCGCCAGTCGAAGAGGACGGAGTCCTGGAAGACGATGCCGTAGTCGCCGTCCTTGCGCGCCTGGTGCGCCGTCTTGCCGTTCACGGTCACCGTGCCGCGCGTCGGTGGAGTGAGGTCGCCGATGACGCGGAGCAGCGTCGACTTCCCGCAGCCGGACGGCCCGATGAGCGAGACGAACTCGCCCGGCTCGAGCTCGAGCTCGATGTTCTCGAGGGCGGTGACGTTGCCCTGCGCGAACGTCTTCGTCACGCCATTGATCTCGACGACGCTCATGCGACGTTCTCCGGGGCGCGGCGCACGATCGCCTTCTCGGCGAGGACGACCAGCACGAAGAAGGCGATCCCGAGCATTGCGGCGATCACGTCGGTCGCCCATAGCTCCTGCGGCTCGATCGAGTAGTACTGGTTGAAGTTGAAGATCGCGCCGCCGAGGCCGTCCTGGAGCCCGGTGGGCAGTTCGCCGATGATCGCGCCGACGACGCTT
>DASYFU010000445.1:0-16102 GCA_036498225.1 Gaiellaceae bacterium
GGCCGCATCGTCGAGCGGCGGCAGGATGCCCGGCAACCGGCGCGCGAGCATCGTCTTCCCCGTTCCCGGTGGGCCGGCCAGCAGGAGGTTCTGCCTGCCCGCAGCCGCGATCTCGAGCGCGCGCCGCGCGCGCTCCTGGCCGCGCACGTCGGCCAGATCGGGGAGCCGAGGCGCCTCGGCCTCGAGCGGCGCCGGCACGTCCTCCGGCTCCAGCTCGCCGCGGAGATACGCCACCGCCTCGGCCAGATGGGCGACAGGCACCGGCTGGACGCCTGCGAGCGCGGCCTCTGCCGCCGACTCCGGCGGGCAGAGAAGCCGCTCGAGGCCGAGCCTGCGCGCTCCCTCGGCCACGCCGAGCACACCGCCCACCCGGCGCAGGCGGCCGTCGAGCGCGAGCTCGCCGACCGCGGCGTGGCGGCTCAGCTCGTCCTGCGGGATCTGCCTCGACGCGGCGAGCAGCGCGAGCGCGATCGGCAGGTCGTAACCGGAGCCTTCTTTGCGCAGGCCTGCCGGCGCAAGGTTGACGGTCACCCGGCCGCGCGGAAAGTCGAGCTCGGCGGAGGCGATGCCGCTGCGCACGCGCGTCCGTGCCTCCGCGCACGCGCGATCCGGAAGGCCGACGATCGCAAACGCCGGCAGGCCGGTCTCGTGCACGTCGGCCTCCACCTCGACGCGCCGCGGCTCGAGGCCTACGAGCGCGTGCGTGACCGCGCGTGCAAGCACGACGCGACGCTAGAGGCGCAAGAGCTACGACTCAGTCGAGGATCTTCAACGCGCCCAACCCGAGGAGCTCGCGGCAGAGCTTCACCGCAGGCTTGTCCGCGCCGAGCTTGCGTAGCGACTTCTTCCCGTCGAGCCGCTCGACGAGCTCGATCGCCGCGGGCGTCGTCGGCAGGATCGAGCCGGTGCCGTCGGCGAGGACGATCTCCGCTTTCTTGCGCCCGAGCTCGCGCTCGACGCGCAGCGGCATCGCGCGCGCGAGCCGGGCGTCGAGCAACCCGTTCGATGCCTGTCGCCGGTTCGCGAACGCACGACGGATCTGCGCATCCGCGTCCTCGAGCACGTCCTCGTCGATCTCGTCGATGCGAAGGCTCGTCCGCCCCTCGCGCTTGTGCAGGAGGATCGCTCCCTCCCCCACGCCGCGCGCGCCGAGCTCGCCGATGTAGCGCGTCCAGCGCTCGAGCGCCTCCGTGTACGTGCCGGCGTCGGCGAAGAAGCTGCTGTTCCAGCTCGCGGCGTGCTCGAGCGGGTCGCTCTCGATCGACGTGAGGATCCATGCGTCGCAGCCGGTCTTCTTCACCCATTGCGCCGGCCGCTGCTCGGGACTGTCCTCGTCGACGATGAGCCAGCTGCCGAGGAGCGTCGCGTAGCCGCCCTTGGCGAGATGGGACGCCGCCTCGTGCACGACGTGCGCCGTGACGTCGTCGCCGCGAAAGCCGCTGTCGCGGTACGCCCAACGCTGCTCCGGCGAGACGACGAACGGCGCATTGCACGTGATGAGCTGGAACGTCTCCCCCTCGACCGGCGCGAAGAAGCTGCCGTTGCGACACTCGACGTTGTCGAGCCCGTTCAGGCCCGCGTTCATGGCCGTGTACGCGAGCGCGCGGTCGTTGACGTCGATCGCAACGACCTGCTTCGCATGCCGCGCGGCGAGGAGTGCATGGATGCCGCTGCCCGTTCCGACGTCGAGCGCTCGCCGAACGCGGGGGCGCGGGGTCAGCAGATCGCACGTGCGCGCGGTCGGCGTGTACGTCGCGACGTAGTCCGGCGGGTCCTCCGCATCGCGCGTGAAGCCGTCGGACGCGAGCAGCGTGTCGTCGACCGGGACGACGCGCGCGTGCGGCACGAGCTCGTCTCCCTTCCGCGAGACGAGGCCGAGCGCGAGGAGCGCCTCGGCGACGCCCGAGTCGATTTTCCGTTCCGGGACGGCCAGCTCGAGATAGAGGAGCCGGATCACGCTCTCGAGCGGCGACTCCGAGAGGCGCCGCTCGGCGACGACGACCTCTTCCCGCTCGGCGACGTCGTCGCCGATGAGATCGCTGATGACGTCGCCCTCGTACTCGAGCTCGCGCAGGGCATCGCCGAGCGTCTGCGCCGCGGCGCGATCGGGAACGGGGGATCTCACCAGCCGAGATTACTGACGCGCGACGAGGACGTCCTCGTAGTACTCACCGGCGCGCCTCCCTGTTCTCCGGTTGACGTGCCGCCGCAGGCGCGCCTCGAGGCGGAGGCCGGCCCGCTCGAGGATGTCCGGGTAGAGGTCGCGGCGGTCGTTCACGACGACGAGCACGGGAGCATCCGGTGCGAGCGCCGAGGCCGCGTTCGCGAGCGCGCGCGCGATTCCCTCGCTGTATTCCTCGAGCGCGGCCTTCGTCGCCCCCGTGCCGAGCTCGAGCTCGCGGCGCTGCTCGAGCCCGAGCAGCTCGTATGCGTACCGGTGCTGCTCGTGGTAGTCGATCAGCCCGGGATACGGCGGCGACGTGAGCACACCGTCGAACGTCTCCTCGTACTCGACGTCGCGCGCATCGGCGTGGAGGACGCGCGCCTCGCGGTCGCTCCGCACCTCGCCGAACGCCTCGATGCGCGCGAGCGTGTCGAGGGCATAGCGGCGGAGGAATCCGTTCGCCGACTCGACCGGGCGGCACGTACGGCGGTGCTTGAAGCACCAGTACGGCCCGGTCATCGGCTCGCTCGGCGCCTCGAGGTCGAAATGCGCGGCGCGGCGGGCCGACCGCGCCGCGCGCGAGAGGATCACCCGGAGCACGTCGGAGTGCGCGTGCTCTCGGAACGCGAGCAACTCCTTCGCCGCCGCCGGGGAGTACCAGCTGCGCATGTACGCGTTGGGCCGCGCCTTCGTCTTCAGCGTGTCGAGCCGCGCGACGAGCTCGTGCAGCTCCGCTGCGAGCGCGTCGAGGTCGTACCGCTCCGTCTTCACGCGCATGAGCAGGCAGTTGAACGCCGCCAGCTCCGTGCCGGTCGCGTCCATCCCCGACTCGAGCGCCTGCACGAGCGTCGTCCCCGAGCCCGCGAACGGATCGAGCACGTGGCCGCCCGCCGGGAGATACCGGTCGAGCAGCACCTCGACGAGCTGCGGGATGAACTTGCCGTGGTACGGATGGAGGCGGTGCACGTGCTTCGTGCGCACGTGCTCGGGCAGCGCGCGCTCGGACCAGGAGAGCTCCAGGTCCAGCGTCGCGTACAGCTCCTCCTGCGTGACGGCCACGAGAAGGAGGACTTCGCTACTCGGGCAGCCAGCCCTCCTGGTCCGCCGCCTTCTCGACTCTGTGGCCGGCGTAGGCCTCCTTCGGGTCGGCGGTGTCCGCCGCGGGCGCGGCGCCGTGCTTCCGAGCGACTGCGTCGGCCGGGTAGAAGACACCGCGCCCGTTCATGCGCGACCCGACGGCGAGGACGAGCGCCGGCCGGTCGCCCGCGCCGACGATCACGTGGTCGACGTGCGGCGGGCAGTGGAAGAAGTCCCAGCGGCGCAGAGGGCGCTCCTCACCCGCGACGATGAGCGTGCACTCGCCGTCGAGCACGAGAAACGCTTCCTGGCCGTCCTCGCGGTGGTACATCGCCATCGGCTCGCCGGGCGCGAGCACGTTCAGGTTGAAGCCCATCTGAGCGAAGCGCTCGCCGTCCGGCTCGAACGCGCAGAACTTGCCCATGGTCGTGTCGAGCCACTGCGCGTCGCGCGCATTGACGACGAACCAGTCGCTCATCCGGGCAGCCATCCGTCCTGATAGTCCGTCCACTTGAAGCTGTAGTCGGCGTACACCGCGCGGTTGTCGGCCGTGTCGGCGTCGACCGACACTCCATGCCCGCGCGCGACGTCGTTTGCGACGTACATCGTCCCGTTGCCCTCCTCACCGGTGCGCGCGCCCGCGCACACGAGGACGAGCGGACCGTCGCCGGTCGCCTAGATCATGTGCGCGACGCCTGGCTCGCAATGGAGGAGATCCCACTTCGCCATCGTCCGCTCCTCGCCGTCGACGATCGCGATCGCCTCGCCGTCGAGCACGAGGAACTCCTCCTGACCGGCCTCATAGTGGTACATCCCGATCGCCTGCCCGGGCTGGAGAATCCGAACGTTCACCCCGAACTGCAGGAACGGGTTGTTCTCCTCGTCCTCGAAGCCGACATACAGGCCAGTCTTGTCGCCCTCGACCCACGGGCAATCGCGTGCGTTGAGCACGTACCAATCCATGCCGCAGCCTAGAAGGCGTCGGCGATCCTGCGCAACTCGCCTTCGCGCACGGCAACGACGTCGAACGCGACGTCGAGGCCGCGCAGCTCCGGATGCGACGCCAGGAACATCGCGGCCGCATTCCGCACACGCCGCTGCTTCTCCTCGGTCACCATCTCCGCGGGATCGCCGAAGCGCGGGCCCGTCTTCTCCTTCACCTCCACGAAGCGGAGTTGCCGACCGCGGCGCGCGACGAGGTCGATCTCGTTGCGGCCCGCCCAGACGTTCGCGCCGAGGATCCGCCAGCCGCGCAACCTGTACCAGCGCGCGGCGCGGCGCTCCGCCGGGTTCACCGATAACAGAGAGCCTGGAACGACAGGCGATGCACGGCGCACGGGCCGCGCTCGCGCACGACCGCGGAATGTCCCGGCGTGATGTACCCCACGTGCTGCGCGAAGCCGTATGCGGGATAGAGCGCGTCGAGTCGTCGCATGAGCCGGTCTCGCGTCACCTTCGCGATGATCGACGCGGCCGCGATGGCGGCGCTCTTCTCGTCGCCGTCGACGACGGCGGTGTGCTCGGGCGCGAGTGGGCCGAGCCGGAAGCCGTCGACGAGGCACGCCTCGGCGGGCGGCGACAGTTCCTGCAACATCGCGCGCAGGCCGGCGAGGTTCGACTTGTGCAACCCGTTGCGGTCGATGTCGCCGGCGGGGATCGCACGCACGACGACCTTCTCCGCGCAGCCGATGACCGCGCGGAAGAGATCCTCCCGCCGCTCTTCCGAGCACTGCTTCGAGTCGTTCAGGTACGCAAGCGGCCGCACGCGATGCTCTTTCAGCGCGCCGTAGTCGAGCAGCACGCCCGCGACGACGAGCGGCCCCGCGAGCGAACCGCGCCCCGCTTCGTCAGCCCCCGCCACGTACCGCGCGCCAAGCTTCCGGTCGAATCCGAGGAGCTTCTGGCCGGTCCGCTTCACCCGGCCGAGGATAGCTCCCTACTCGGGCGTTGCGACAGTCTCCGCTTCGGGCTCGGCCTCGACGACCTCGTCCTCCACGGGCGGCGCCTCGTCGAGCACCTCGGGCGCCTCTTCCTCGACCGCAACCTCGGGCTTCGCACCGCTGTAGCGCTGCTCGCGCACGCGCGCCTTCTTGCCGACGCGCCCGCGGAGGTAGTAGAGCTTCGCACGGTTGACGTCGCCGATCGCGGCCACGTCGATCTTCTCGATCTTCGGCGAGTGCAGCGGGAACGAGCGCTCCACGCCGACGCCGAACGACTGCTTGCGGACGGTGAACGTCTCGCGCGCACCCGAGCCCTGCCGCTTGATGACGATGCCTTCGAAGACCTGGACGCGGCGGCGCTGACCCTCGATCACCTGGAAGTGCACGCGCACCGTGTCGCCCGCCTTGAAGCGGGGAACCTTGCGCAGCTGGGCGCGCTCGATCGAGTCGATGACGTTGCTCATGGCAGGGGAGGCCCGAAGGCCGGAGCGCAGGTTAGCGAAAACTCACGTCTTTTCGGGCGCGATCAACGCCCGGAGCACCTCTTTCCCGCCCTGGAGGACGGGATCGCCGTGGGAGACGAGGATCCGCTCGAGCGGCAGGTCGAGGAGCGGCAGGAGCGACTTGATCAGCTGCTTCGTCGTCGCCCCCTCGAGCCAGTTCTCGGGGCACAGACGCAGTGGCTCCGAGGTCGCGTGCGGCTTCGCCCCCGCGCCGAGCAGGACGTCGCCGACGGCGATCGCCTTCTGCTGGGGCAGCCAGTAGATGACTTCGCCCTCGCGGGCGGTGGGCACCGCTTTGATCCCGCCGGGGAGCTCCGGATCGGCCTCGAACGGGTCGGTGACGACAACGCCGCGGTTCTTCAGCTTGCGGACGCCGCGGGCGGGCGCAAAAACGTGCTCGGCGTCGAGATCGCCTGCCGAGCGGGCATGCCAGAAGACCGTCAGGAGCACGTTCGCCGGGGAGCGCACCTCCGGCGGTGGATCGAGCGGGTCGATGAGCGTGAGCCCGTCCGGCGTGTCGACGGCGACCGAGCCGACCTCCTGCCGCCATTCGGCGTGCCAGGACGACCACCGGCGAAGGCCGGGGGCAACCTGCTCGAGCTTGCTCATTTAACGGAATCCGATGCGATTTGGCGGCCAGTACACGAAGAACACCGTCCCGATCAGGTTCTTGCGCGGGACCGACCCCCACTCCCGCGAGTCACACGACTGCGCGCGATTGTCTCCCATGAAGAAGTAGTTGCCTAGCGGCACGTGCCAAATCCGTCCGAAATGGGCCGTGTCCGCCAGGCGTCGGGCCGCCTGGATGTACGGCTCTTTCAGCTCGGTGAACGGGCCTCCGCCGGGCGGCTCGACCCAGATGTTGCCCTTCTCGTCCTCCTTCAGCGTCTCGCCCGGCAGGCCGATCAGCCGCTTCACGAACGTCCCGCCGGCCCCGCACTTGACGAGCGCGAGCGGCGGCGTCTCGAAGACGATGATCTGACCGCGGTGCGGGCTGGAGAAATCGAGGCAGATCCGACAGGCGAGGACGCGGTCGCTGAACCCGGACTCGCAGCCGGGCGCCGGCCGGGCGCAGTGGAGCGTCGGCTCCATGGACGAGGACGGGATCCGGTACGGGTTGACCACCCACGCCTTGATCGCGAGGACGATGAGGATGGCGCCGACGATCGTCAGCACCCAGTCGAGTGCGACGCGCACCGGGCGCGACAGGTTCGGGAAGAGCCGTCCGAGCGGGTCTCTCATCTGACGTTGTCCTTCCGCCAGCTGTCGATCTTGCCGTGGTCACCGGAGAGGAGCACGTCGGGGACGGTCCAGCCGCGGAAGTCCGGCGGCCGGGTGTAGTGCGGATACTCGAGCGCGCCGCCGAGCTCCTCGGAGAAGCTTTCGAGCTCGCCGGAGCCATCCGCGAGCGCGCCGGGCAGGCGGCGCGCGACCGCGTCGAGGAGCACCATCGCCGGCAGCTCGCCGTTCGAGAGGACGTAGGGGCCGATCGAGAGGGCGTCGGTGCTGAGGTGCTCGACGATCCGCTCGTCGAATCCCTCGAAGCGCGAGGAGAGCAGCGTGATCGCATCCTCCTCGGCGAGCTCCTCGACGACCGCCTGAGTCAGCGGCCGCCCCTGCGGCGTGAGCGCGATCACGCGGTTCGGCGGCGGGCCGCCGTACGCGGCGTCGAGCGCGGCCGCGACGACGTCGACGCGGAGCACCATCCCGGCTCCCCCGCCGTACGGCTCGTCGTCCACCTGGCCGCCGCGTAGCGGCGTCGTGTCGCGGTAGCTGAAGAGGCGCAGCTCGAGGCCGTCCCCGAGCACGCCGGCCAGCGGCCGCTGCTCCGTGAGCCAGGCGAAGGCGTGCGGGACGAGGGTGAAGACGTCGACTCTCATGCCGGATCTGCGAAGCCTGGATTGACGACGATTCGCCCACCCTCGAGGTCGACCGACCGCACGCAGGCTCCGACGAGCGGCAGGAACACGCCCGAGTCGAGCTCGAGCACGTCGTTGGCAGGGTAATCGACCACGTCCGCGACCAGGCCCAGGAACCGGCCTCCCTCCTCCTCGACCCTGAGGCCCACGAGCTGGAAGGCGTAGTACTCGTCCTCGCCGAGCGAGGGCAGGTCGGCGCGCGGGACGGCCAGGACGGCGCCCCGCTCCGCCGGCCGGTCGAGCTTGATCACGGGCCGGTTGCCCCCGCCACGCCGCGAGACGACGACCTTCGCCGGCCGGTCGCCGACGTACAGCTCCGCCCCTTTGGCGTACAGGTCGGAGCGGTCGCTCGGGCCTTCGACGAAGAAGGCGCCGTCGATCCCGTGCGGCCGGCCGACCCGTCCGACCGGGACGAGGTCAGAGTCCAATGCGGGTGTACTCGGCGAGCGTCTCGGCGCGCGAGCGCTCGGGGACCGGTGCGCCCGCGTACGGCGTGAACCGATGGACGAGGTCGAGCGTCCAGTACGCACCCGGCTCGTCCTCGAACGGGCTGCCGACGCTGCCCGAGTTGACCACGCGCCTGCCGGCGATCGTGCGGTCGAACTGCATGTGCGTGTGCCCGCACACGACGACGTCTGCGTCGACGTCCTCGAACAGGAACGCGATGTCCTCCTCCGGCGTGGCCTCCGTGAAGACGTCCATGTCGTTGCGCGGCGTCGCGTGGACGTACAGGACGCGATCGATCTGCCGCGACTCCGGAAGCCCGAGCAGGAACGCGAGCTGCTCTTCGGTCAGCGGCGAGTTGGACGCGGTCAGCATGCGTTCGGTATTGCCGCGCACCCATAGGACGCGGTCGCCCAGCGCGCGCAGGCGTTCGAGCGTCTCTGCCGGCTGCGGGCCGGCGAAGCAGACGTCCCCGCCGACGACGATCGTCGCGTCGTCCGGGATTTCCGCGAGCACCGCGTCGAGCGCCGCGAGGTTCCCGTGGATGTCGTAGAGGGTCGCGATCACCCGACGATCTCGAGCTGCAGACGTCGCCCCGCATGCGGGCCGCCTGCGCGCACGATCGTCCGCAGCGCACGCGCGATGCGACCCTGCCGGCCGATGACCTTCCCGACGTCGCCCTCGGCGACGTGCAGGCGAAGGACGAGCGACCCGTCGTCGCCCTCGACCTGCTCGACGCGCACGGCGTCGGGCTCGTCGACGAGCCGCCGCGCCAACTCCGCGAGCAGCTCGTCCACGGCTAGGAAATGCCCTTCGCCTTCAGGAGCCTGGCGACGGGCTCCGTCGGCTGCGCGCCGTTCTTGAGCCAGCCGCGCACCTTCTCCTCGTCGAACTCGATGAGGGACGGCTCGTGCTGGGGGTTGTAGCGCCCGACGATCTCGATGAACTTGCCGTCACGCGGCGACCGCGTGTCGGCGGCGACGACGCGGTAGATCGGGTTCTTCTTCGACCCGACCCGCGTCAATCTCAACTTCACTGCCATTGACTCACCTTCTCGCTTTCTTCTTCCGTTTGCTGGAGGCTTTGCGCGTCGCGCTCGGCCGGGGCTTGGCTGCTGCCGTGCCCGGGATCTGGGGCATCTTGCCTGACCCCATCATCTTCATCATCTTCGCCATCTGCTTCCGGGCCTCCAGGAGCTGGTTCACCTGGGCGACCGTCGTCCCGCTCCCGGCCGCGAGCCGCTTGCGCCGGGACCCGTCGATGGCGTGCGGGACGCGCCGCTCGTGGGGCGTCATCGAGAGGATGATCGCCTCGACGCGGGCCATCTGCTTCTCGTCGACCTGGTCGAGGCCCTCCATCTGCTTGCCGAGCCCGGGGATCATCCTGATGACCCCCTGCAGCGGCCCCATGCGGCGCAGCATCTTGTAGCTCTTGAGGAAGTCGTCGAACGAGAACTCGCCGGCCATCATCCGCCGCTCGAGCTCCTCCTTCTCGTCGTCGGCGACCGCCGCCTCGGCGCGCTCGATGAGCGTGAGCACGTCGCCCATGCCGAGGATGCGCGACGCCATCCGGTCCGGGTGGAACCACTCGAGCGCGTCGAGCTTCTCGCCGACGGACGCGAGCTTGATCGGACGGCCGGTGACGTGCTTCACCGACAGCGCCGCGCCGCCGCGCGCGTCCCCGTCGAGCTTCGTCATCAGCACGCCGTCGAAGTCGATGCGCTCCTGGAACGCCTTCGCGACGTTCACCGCCTCCTGTCCCGTCATCGCATCGAGGACGAGGAGCACGTTCGTCGGCTTCGCCTCGCGCCGCACGGCGGCGAGCTCGTCCATCAGCGCCTCGTCGACATGGAGACGGCCGGCCGTGTCGAGGATGACGACGTCGCGACCGTCCCCCCTCGCACGCTCGATGCCGTCGTGCACCGCCCGCACGGGATCGGAGCGTTCCTCGGCATAGACGGGGACGCCGACCTGCGCGCCGAGCTGTACGAGCTGCTCGATCGCGGCCGGCCTCTGCAGGTCGGCGGCGACGAGCGCGGGCTTCTTGCCGTCCTTGTGCAGGAGGAGCGCGAGCTTGCCGGCGGCGGTCGTCTTCCCCGAGCCCTGCAGACCGGCGAGGAGGATGATCGTCGGCGGTCGCGGCGAGAACGCGAGCTGCGACGAGCCCGAGCCCATGAGCTCGGTGAGCTCGTCGTGGACGATCTTCACGACCTGCTGGCCGGGCGTCAGGCTCTTGAGGACGTCCTGCCCGAGCGCGCGCTCGCGCACGTGCGCGACGAACTCGCGCGCGATCTCGAGGTTGACGTCCGCCTCGAGCAGCGCGAGGCGCACCTCGCGCATGGCGCGGGAGATGGCCTCCTCGTCGAGAACACCGCGGCCGCGGAGGTCGCCGAGGGCGCTCTGGAGCTTGTCCGAAAGGGCGTCGAACACGGAGGAGGCAGGGTAGCCGTCAGCCCGAAACGAGGGCTCTGGCGTAGTCCTGCGCATCGAACGGGCGGAGATCCTCGAGCTGCTCGCCGACGCCGACGAGCTTGACCGGAATGCCGAGCTCGTAGGCGATCGGAATCGCGACGCCGCCCTTGGCGGAGCCGTCGAGCTTCGTCAGCGCGACGCCCGTGACACCGACCGCCTCCTTGAACAGGCGCGCCTGCTGCACGCCGTTCTGGCCCGTCGTCGCGTCGACGACGAGCAGCGTCTCGTGCGGCGCACCGTCGAGCTTGCGTTCGATCACGCGCCGCACCTTCGCGAGCTCGTCCATCAGGTTCGTCTGCGTGTGCAGCCTGCCGGCCGTGTCGACGACGACGACGTCGCGGCCGCGCGCCTGCGCAGCCTCGATCGCGTCGAACGCGACCGCGGCGGGATCGCCGCCCCGCTCCGAGCCGACGAAGTCCGCGCCGGCGCGCTGCGCCCAGATCTCCAGCTGTTCCTCTGCGGCGGCGCGAAACGTGTCGGCCGCGGCGACGACGACGGAGAGACCGTGCTGCGCGAGGACGGACGACAGCTTGCCGATCGTCGTCGTCTTGCCCGTGCCGTTCACGCCGACGACGAGGATGACAGCCGGCGCGTGCTGCACGTCGAGCGTCGGCGGGTCGCCGAAGAGCTGCTCGATCTCCTCGGACAGCGCGCCGATGTCGCCGCGCTGCTCCAGCCGTCGCACGAGCTCGGCCGTCGCGGGGACGCCGACATCCGCCTGCAGCAACGCCTCTTCGAGCCGCTCCCACGACAGTTCGTCGTCGGGATCGAACGCCGCGACCTGGATCTGCTCGGTCAGTGCCCGCCGTGATTTCGACAGCGAGTCGCGCAGGCGCGAGAAGAGGCCGGCCCGATCCGTCTCCGGCTCAGGCACGGCCCCTTCTTCACCAAGCAGTTCCGACCAGCTCCGCGGCACGCGGCCAGACTAGACGGCCCGCTGATAGGCGCGAATCGCACGCGTCGCAAGCGCGGCGCACACGAGGAGCAACGCGGCGAGCAACGCCGCCCGCGTTCCGACCAGGCTCCAGTCGGAGGAGCCGGCGCGTGCGCCGACGACTGCCCAGTTCACCGGGTTGAAGCGCGCGATCTCGCGGATCCAGTTCGGCAACAGGTTCGCCGCCATCATCCCCGACGAGAGGAACGTCGCCGGAAGGATGACGAACTGCACCGCGCCGATGAGCGTCTCCTCCTGACGCGCGACGAGCGCGAGCGCATCCGACAGCGCGGCGACGCTCCCACCGAGCAGGATCGCGAGCGCGAACATCGCGACGATCGAGCCGAACGCGAAGTGTGCGCCGTCTGCATACGCGACACCGACGATGACGAGCGACTGCACGACGATGACGACCGCCCCGTACAGGAAGCCGGACGCGACGAGCGCGCCTCGCTGCATCGGCGACACGAGGAACCGGTCGAGGATGCCGCGATTCATCGCATCGATGTATCCCATCCCGTGCCAACCGCCTGCGAACAACGCGCTCATGACCAGCACGCCCGGCGTGAGGAACTCGATGTACGAGCCGCCGTCGTGGAAGCCTGGAAGTTCAACGACGCGTTTGAACAGCGAGCCGAAGAGAAGCAGCCAGATGAGCGGCTGCACGAGCGTGATCGCGACGAACCACGGCTGCCGCCAGAGATTGAGCAGCTGCCGCCGCGTCAGCCCGGTCGTGTGACGGATCGCGAGCGTCATTTCGTTCCCTCCTCTTCTGCTTCGTCGAACGACCGGCCGGTGTGACGGAGGTACACGTCGTCGAGCGAGGGCCGAGAGACGGTCGCGGCGACGACCGGGAAGCCTTCGGCTTCGAGGAGCGCGAGGACGGTCGGGATCGCCCGCGCACCTTCGGCGGCGCGCGCGCGAAGCATGCGGCCGTCGACTGACGCCTCGTGCACTCCGTCGACCGAGGAGAGCGCTGCGAGCGCGCGCCCGTTCGCCGAGTCGGCGAGCTCGACGACGAGTCTGTCGCCGTGCAGCTCGCTCTTGAGCTCGTCCGGCGTTCCCGCGGCGACGATGCGTCCGCGGTCGACGATCGCGAGCTGCGATGCGAGCCTGTCGGCCTCCTCGAGGTAATGGGTCGTAAGGAGCACGCTGACGCCCTCTTCCCCGGCCAGTCGCTCGAGCGCGGCCCACATGTCGGCGCGTGCCTCCGGGTCGAGGCCGGTCGTCGGCTCGTCGAGGAAGAGCACGCGCGGCTCGTTGATGAGCCCCATCGCGACGTCGAGCTTGCGCTGCATGCCGCCCGAGTACGTGCGCACCAGACGGTCGCCGGTCTCGCTCAGGTCGAAGCGCTCGAGCAACTCCTCGATGCGCGCGCGTAGCCGGGGCATCGGGATGCCGAAGAAGTCGCCCTGCAGCCGCAGGTTCTCTCTCCCGGTCGCGTCCGGGTCGACGCCGTTCTTCTGACCGACGACGCCGATCGCCTGCCGCACGCGCTGCGGCGTGCGCACGACATCTCGGCCGGCGACGATCGCGCGGCCCTCGTCGGGGACCGTCAACGTCGTCAGGATCTTCACCGTCGTCGACTTCCCGGCGCCGTTCGGCCCGAGCAATCCGAAGACCGTTCCGCGCTCCACCGAGAAGGTCACGCCGTCGAGCGCGCGAACCCCCTTGGGATACGTCTTGACGAGGCCCTCGGCCTCGATTGCCAAATCCACCGCTACCTCCTACACTTAGCTTGACTGTCGTGTATCTTAGTAATCAAGATATCTGAATGTCAAGAGAAGAGAAGATCTTTCGGGGAGTCGAGCTCGTGCGGCGCAATCAGGTGCTGACGCAGATGCTCGACGAACAGGCGGCCGCCTATCTCGGCGTCAACACGACGGACAGTCGCGCGATCGACCTCATCGACCAGGCGGGGCGCATCACCGCCGGCGACCTCGCGCGCGAGCTGAGGCTGTCGACCGGGGCGGTAACCGCGATCGTCGACCGCCTCGAGCAGGCGGGCTACGCGCGGCGCGTCGCCGACCCCGACGACCGCCGGCGCGTGCTCATCGAGGTGACGGCGAAGGTGCAGCGCATGTCGGAGGAGATCTTCGGCACGGCCGCGGACGCGATCGAGTGGTCGTCGAGGTACACCGACAAGGAGCTCGACCTGTACATCCGCTTCCAGGAGCAGAGCCTCGAGTGGCTCGAGCGGCATCTCGCCCACGCCGAGGAGCTCAACGCGCGCAAGCCCACGAAGAAGCGGCTGCGCGGCCGGGGCCGCGCCTAGGCGGCGCTGACGGCTTCCGCTTCTTCGCGCGGCAGGCGGCGCGAGACGATCTGCGACACGCCGTCCCCGCCCATCGTCACGCCGTACAGGACGTCGGCCGCTTCCATCGTGCGCTTCTGGTGCGTGATGACGACGAACTGCGCGCGGTCGGCGTAGCGCCGCAGCAACTCGACGAAGCGTCCGATGTTCGTGTCGTCGAGCGCGGCCTCGACCTCGTCGAGCAAGTAGAACGGGCACGGTCGCGCGAGGAAGAGCGCGAACAGGAACGAGATCGCGCCGAGCGCCTTCTCGCCGCCGGAGAGGAGCGAGAGCCGCTGCACGCGCTTGCCCGCGGGCCGCAGCTCGACTTCGATGCCGAGCTCGCTCTCGTCGTCGTCCGACTCCGTCATGCGCAGCCGGCCCTCGCCGCCCGGGAAGAGCGTCCCCGCGACCTCGGCGAAGTTCTGCTGCACCGCCTCGAACGTTTCCGTGAAGCGGCGCTCGACCGTCTCCGTCAGCTCGGCGCGCAGCTTCTCCAGCTCGTCGAGGCTCTGCTCGAGGTCGGCGCGCTGCACCGCGAGCTCCTCGAGGCGGACCTTCTCCGCGTCGTACTCCTCTTTCGCGAGCGGGTTCACCTGGCCGAGTGACTCGCGCCTGCGCTCGAGCCGGTCCGCCTTCTCCGCGAGCTCGTCGCGATCGTCGCCCTCGGCGCGCTCGTCCGTGCCCGCGTCTGCGAGCCGCCGACGCGCTTCGTCCGCCTCCGCCTCGATGCGAGCGGCCTCGACGTCGATCGCCGACGCACGCTCGGCCGCATCCGAGAGCGCCTGCCGCAGCTCGACCTCCGCCGCGCCGAGGCGACGCAGCTCCTCCCCCAGCTCGCCCGTCCGCGCGGCGCCGGCGTCGACGCGCGCACGCAGCGGCGTCTCGAAGCGCGAGGCCGGAATCTCGAGCGCGCGCATGACACGCTCGGCGAGTGCAGCGCTGCGCACGACAACGGGATCTGATTCGACCGAGTACGCGTTATTCGGAATGGGCGCGTTCACACGCCGGCGTAGTTCTTCTAGCTCGGAGGCGAGACGTCGCCTCCGAGCCTGCAGCTCGAGCAACACCGCCTCGGCCGTCTCGCCCGCGAACCACAGCTCGCCGCGCTCGGGGTCGTAGCCGAAGCCCTCGCGCGTCACCGCGGCGACCGGAGAGGAGAGAAGCTCGTCCTTCGCTACAACGGGCAGCTCGGGATCGCGCCGGCCGATGACGACGGTGAGCGATCCGAGCCCGCCCGCGCGCGCACGCTCGAGCAGCGCGAACGCCGCCTGGACGTTGTCGACGACCAGAGCGGACGCTCGCTGGCGTAGCGCCGCGGCGACCGCGTGCTCCATCCCCGGCTCGACGTCGAGCAGCGAGAGCGCGATCCGTTCGCCCTGCTCCGCCAGCGCGCGCGCCGCAGGCGGCAGGCCCTCCCGCTCGGCGAGCGCGCGGTCAAGCGCGCGCAGACGTTCCTCGTGGAGCGACACCTGCTCGGCGAGCGCCGCGCGTTCGAGCCGCACGCGCTCGTCCAGCACGCGACGCGGCTGCTCGAGCTCGTCCCGGAGCCGGCGCACGAGCGACTCGGCCGATTCCCGCCGCATCCCGACGCGCTCGGCCGCGCTGCGCAGCCGGTACAGCTCCTGCATCGTCTGGTCGCGCGCGCCCGCGGCGTCTGCGAGCTCCTCCTCGGCCGCGCCGCGCTCGGCGAGCACGGCTTCGAGCCGCTCCTCGGCGGCGCGCTTCGCGAGCGAGGCTGCGGCGCGGCGGTCGGCCGACTCGCCGAGACGATCGTCGAGCGTCGCGAGATCGAGCTCTGCGATGCGCGCGCGCAGCTTCGCGAGCTCGCCGCGCAGCTTCTCGGCGCGCTCGGCGGCGGTCGCCTGCAGCGCGAGCGGACGCAGGCGCTTCTTCACCTCGGCCTCGAGGTCACGCGCGCGCTCGACCTGGATCGCGACGCGGGCGAGCTTCAGCTCCGCGCGGTGCCGGCGCGCCTTGAAGCGGCCGAGCCCGGCGGCCTCCTCGATGAGCGCGCGCCGCTCTTCCGGCTTCGACGCGAGGATCGCCTCGACCTTGCCCTGGCCGATGATCGAGTGCATGCCCTGGCCGAGCCCGAGATCGGCGAGGAGCTCGACGAGATCGAGGCGGCGCACCGCGGTCTTGTTCAACAGGTACTGGCCCTCGCCGCCGCGGTGCAGGCGCCGCGCGACGGAGAGCTCGGCGTAATCGACCGGCAGCGTCCCGTCCGCGTTGTCGAACAGGAGCTCGACCTCGCAGAAGTCGGCCGCGCCGCGTCCGGCCGCGCCGGCGAAGAGCACGTCGTCCGGCTTCTCCGCGCGAAGCTCGAGCGGGCTGAGCGACCCGGCCGCCCAGCG
>DASYFU010000446.1:0-1965 GCA_036498225.1 Gaiellaceae bacterium
CGACCGCCGCGTACACCGATGCGAGCCCGGGCCGCCCGCGGCCGCGGAGGTCTCCGGTGACGACGGTCCCTGCGCCGAGCAGCACCATGCCCGGCAACAGGATGAAGAACGGAAGGATCGCGGGCCGGTAGCCGTGCGAGAGCGCGACGAGGATCACGAGCGGCGAGAAGATCGCGTTCGCTGCGGTTGCAAAGAGGGCAAGGATCGTGTGATGCCGAATCGCGGCAATGGTCGTCCGGGTCTGCTCGTCCCGCCCCTCGTAGTGCGACACGAGCGGGAGGACGCTCGACTGGAACGCATTCGCAATCGTGACGACGAGTTCGGCGAACAGCGCCGCGACGAAGTAGTAGCCCACGTCGGCGAGCGGCACGAAGAGGCCGAGCACGAGCACGTCGACGCGATAGTTGAGGAGCTGCAGCAACGCGCCGACCTGCACCCGTCCGCCGTAGGACGCGAGCCGGCGGAAGAGCGCGCCGTCGAGACGCGGCCTGCCGTCCGCGAGGATCGCCGGCAGCGAGCCGCCGATCATCACCACCGAGGCGGCGAGCGCCGCAACGACGCCGCCCGTCACGCCGAGGTCGAGCACCCAGAGCAGCACGACCGCGACGACCAGCGTCGCGACCTTCGACAGCACGACGAGCGCGTTGTAGCGTCCGAAGCGGAGCCTGCCGAGCAGCTGGTTGTGCGTCGTCCAGTCGAGGAAGATGAGCGGCACGGCGACCCCGACGAGCACCCACGCGGCGCCCCCGTGACCGCCGGCGAGGAGTCGCGCGAGTGGATGGCGCAGCAGCCAGACGCCGGGGACGAAGACGGCCGCGAGCGCGAGGCCGTACAGCAGCGTGCTGCCGAGAATCGCGGGGCCGTCCGCGTCCTCGCGGCTCGCGAAGTACATGACGGCCATCGGGAGCCCGAGGCCCGCGACGGCGACGCCGACGGTGCCGACCGTGATCATGATCGCGAGCAGGCCGCGGTCGGCGGTGCCGAGCCAGTTGGCGAGGAGCACGGAGGTCGCGAAGCCGATCGCAAGGCTCGACATCCCCCCGAGGAGGTTGAGCGCGACGGAGCGCTTGAGGGCGGCGGGGCGCGTGGGCATGGGCTGAGGCCCGGGGACGACCTCGTTCTCGGGCCGTCGTGGCTGTACCCGCTGAAGGCGGCCGTGACGCATGCGCGCTCGGCCTGGTGGCTCATCCGGCGCGGGCCGCCGGGCGAGGGTGCTCGGATCCTCTTCTACCACCGTGTCGCTCGCGACCGGGACGTGCTCGCCGTCGCGCCCGACCGGTTCGCGGCCCAGATGGCGCTCGTCGCGCGGCTCGGGCTCCGCGGGGTCGACGTCGCGGAGCTCGGGCAGCGCCTCGCCGCGGGCGACGACGTGTCGGGGCTCGTCGGTCTCTCGTTCGACGACGGGTACCTCGACGTCGCCGAGTCGGCGGCGCCCGTGCTCGAGCGGTTCGCGCTCGACGCGTTCGCCGACGCGCATCTCCGGCTCTACCGCGACGAGCTCGCCGCGCGCGGACTGCCGCTGCCGGCGCCGTAGCGGCGGCGACGCCACGCAGTACGGAGGCGCAGCGGCGCGTCGTGCCCGCCGAGCAGCTTCGCACGGAAGTCGAGCAGCGTGTCGCTCGCGTCGATCTGGATCCGGCGCAGCGCGAGCGGGTCGGTCGCGCGCGTGTTCACGCCCGGCTCGCACGACACGGCGGTGCGGAAACCCGCGTCCTCGACGAGCGCGCGCTCGCGCGGGCCGAACAGCCCGGCGGGGTAACAGAACGCGTCCACGATTCGGCCGAGCCGTTCCTCGAGGTCTGCTTTGCCGCCGGCGATCTCGTCTCGTACGCGGCCGTCGTCGAGCACGCAGAGATTCGGGTGCGTACGCGTGTGCGCCTCGAAGCGAAGCGGTGACGAGCGGTCGAGCTCGACGACGCGCTCCCACGGGATCAAGGGCGGCGGCTGCCGGTACCAGGTGAACGT
>DASYFU010000447.1:0-13161 GCA_036498225.1 Gaiellaceae bacterium
TGTGCGCGATCACGTCGTGCAGCTCGCGCGCGATGCGCGCCTGTTCCTCGGCGCGCGCACGCGCCGCTTCGGCCTCGCGCTCGCGCTCGAGGCGCTCCGCACGTTCTTCCAGCGCGCGGGTGTAGGCGCGCCGCGTCCCGAGGTTGTCTCCGACGACCCAGGCACCGACGAGCAGGACGAGATCCGACAGCGTGCCGCCGTAGTTGCCGATCCCGAGCGTCGCGATCGACGTCGCGACCGTGGCGACCGCCGCGGCCCGCAGGCCTTCCGCGCGCTCGAGGTTGGCTCCAACCGTGTACACGGCGACCATCGTCGGGATCGGCGGCAGCGCGGACGCGAAGGCGACCTGCGCAATCCACGCTGTGGTGATGACGCCGAGGACGGTGCGCGGGTAGCGCCGCCGGAGGATGAGCGGCAGCGCCTGAGCCACTGCGAGCGGGACGCCCCCGTCCCAGTCACCGCGGTGCGCCGCGTGGGCGATGTACGCCGCGCCGAGGAGCAACGCGAGGGTGACGTCGACGAGCGTCGAGTGGCGCCGGAGCCAGTTCCAGACCATGCCTTCGGGAAACGGTACTCCGACCGGACGGGCGCGCCTCCGTCGCGAGGACGGTTCGCGCTCATCCGAACGAGGGAGTCTAAGGCGTCGCTTGCGATGCCGACCCAAAGAGGCCGACCGGCTTTGCCGGGCGGCCGCTTGGATTCATGCTGCTATTCGGAGGCCGGCCCAGACGCCGGCGACGCCGCCGACAGCGCTGAACAGGATCGACTGCATCGACAGCTGGCCGGCGCCCCACAGGTCGGGCACGAACCCGCCGACGAGCATCCCGAAGCTCGCGCACATGGCGATCACTCCACGTCCCATGTGACAACTGATCGGCAGCTCCGCGCTCTCCCGTTAGAGTCATTCGCCGGATGGACCTCTACGAGTACCAGGGCAAGGAGCTCTTCCGGCGCGTCGGCATCCCCGTCTCCGAGGGGCGCCGCGCCGACTCCCCGCAGGAGGCGCGGGCGGCCGCCCAGGAGCTCGGCGGCGAGCTCGTGGTCAAGGCGCAGGTGCTGACCGGCGGCCGCGGAAAGGCGGGCGGAGTCAAGCTCGCGAGCGGCCCCGACGACGTGGAGCAGAAGGCGAAGGACATCCTCGGCCTGGACATCAACGGCCATGTCGTTCGCCGGCTCTGGATCGAGCAGGCCTCCGACATCGAGCGCGAGTATTACCTCTCGATCACGCTCGACCGCGGCGCGAAGAAGCCGCTCTTCATGTTCACGACGCAGGGCGGCGTCGAGATCGAGCAGATCGCCGAGGAGCGCCCGGACGCGCTCGTGCGGCTGCACGTCGACCCGTCCGAGGGTTTCCAGCCGTGGGTCGCCCGTCGCCTGATCTACGGCGGCGGCGTCACCGATCCGTCCGAGCAGAAGCAGATCGCGGCCATCGTCGAGAAGCTCTACCGCGCATTCGTCGAGTTCGACGCGATGCTCTGCGAGATCAACCCGCTGATCGTCACGCCCGACGGCTCGGTGAAGGCGCTCGACTCGAAGTTCACCGTCGACGACAACGCGCTCTTCCGGCATCCGGACGTCGCGGAGATGCGCGACACCGCGGCCGCGGATCCCATCGAGGCGTTCGCGCGCGAGAAGGGCGTCACCTACGTGAAGCTCGACGGCACCGTCGGCATCATCGGCAACGGCGCCGGCCTCGCGATGTCGACCGTCGACGTCGTCGCGCACGTCGGCGGCAAGCCCGCGAACTTCTGCGACCTCGGCGGGGGCGGCTCGGCGGAGGGCGTCGTCGACGCACTCGAGGTGATCACGCGCGACCCGCAGGTGAAATCGATCTTCTTCAACATCTTCGGCGGGATCACGCGCGGCGACGAGGTCGCGCGCGGGATCCTCGAGGCGCTCGACCGCCTCGACATGTCGAAGTACCCGATCGTCGTCCGCCTCGACGGCACGAACGCCGAGGAGGGGCGGAAGCTGCTCGCGGACGCGGGCAACCCGAACATCCATCCCGAGGCGACGATGCTCGACGGCGCGCGGCGCGCGGTGGAGCTGGCGGCATGACGGATCTCTGGTCGGACCGCGCCGACGCGTATCGGACGAGCGCGATCCACTCCGCCGGCGAGGATCTCGATCTCGTCGTCGAGTGGTGCGAGCCAGGCCCAGGCGTCAGCGTCCTCGACGTCGCAACGGGCGGCGGACACGTCGCGCGGCGTCTGCGCGAGGCCGGCGCGACCGTCGTCACGACCGATCCGGCACCCGGGATGGGCGCCGACACGACTGCGCCCGCCGAGAGCCTCCCGTTCGCGGACGGGAGCTTCGACGCCGTCGCCTGCCGCCTCGCCGCGCATCACTTCTCCGACGTGCTCGCTGCGGTGAAGGAGATGGCGCGCGTCGCTCGACATCGCGTCGTGATCTGCGACAACACCTTCGTCAGCGAGAGCTCCGAGGAGGCCGACCGCACCCGCGACCCGAGTCACGTGCGTAACTACGGCGTCGCGGAGTGGGAGAGCTTCTTCGAGCTCGCCGGCCTGGAGATCGCGGAGGAGCGGCACTTCACGCGCCCGCTCGAGATCGGGCCGTGGCTCGATCGTGTCGACTGCACCGGCGAGAGCGCGGCGCGCGTGTACGAGCTGCTCGGCGACCGCGTCGTCGACGGCTGGATGCCGCTGCCGACGCTCGTCCTGAAAGGCGTGAAGTAGTGGCGATCGTCGTCGACAACGACACGCGACTCGTCGTCCAGGGCCTGACCGGGAGCGAGGGCCGCTTTCACGGCCTGCGCAACCGCGCGTACGGGACGAACCTCGTCGCCGGCGTGACGCCCGGGAAGGGCGGCCAGGACGTCGATGGCGTCCCGGTCTTCGATACCGTCGCCGACGCCGTCGACAAGGCCGGCGCGAACACGAGCCTCATCTTCGTCCCCGCGCGGTTCGCCGGCGACGCCATCTACGAGGCGATCGACGCCGGCATCGAGACGGTCATCTGCATCACCGAGCACGTCCCCGTCCACGACATGCTCGGCATCTACACGTACTTCCGCCCGAAGGGCGTGACGATGGTCGGCCCGAACTGTCCCGGAGTCCTCTCGCCCGGCAAGGCGAACGTCGGGATCATCCCCGCCGAGATCTTCAGCGAGGGCGTCGTCGGCCTCGTCTCCCGCTCGGGCACGCTGACGTACCAGATCGGCCACGAGCTGACGCAGCTCGGCCTCGGCAACTCGACCATCGTCGGCATCGGCGGCGACCCGATCGTCGGCTCGTCGTTCATCGACATCCTCGAGAAGTTCGAGGCGGATCCGGAGACCGAGCTCATCGTCCTCGTCGGCGAGATCGGCGGCGACGAGGAGGAGAAGGCGGCGCAGTACATCGGCGAGCACATGAAGACGCCGGTGCTCGCGTACATCGCCGGTTTCTCGGCTCCTCCCGGCAAGGCGATGGGCCACGCGGGCGCGATCATCTCCGGCTCGTCCGGCACCGCTGTCGCCAAGAAGGAAGCCCTCGAGGCGAAGGGCATCGAGGTCGGGGCGACGCCGACGGAAGTCGCACAACTCGTCGCCAAGCGCCTCAAGTAGCGCGCTAGGCTGGAGCGATGGACGTCGTCAGCTTCGCGCGCGGGATTCCCGCGCCCGAGTGCCTCGCGGTCGACGAGCTCGCCGACTGCGCGAAGGCCGCGATCGAGCGCGACGGCAAGACTGTCCTCTCGTACGGCCCCGGCGGCGGCTACGGCCCGCTGCGCGAGTGGATCGCCGCGCGACACGGCGTCGAGCCGGGTCGCGTCGTCGTCACGAGCGGCTCGCTGCAGGCCTTCGTCTTCCTCGCCGAGCAGCTCGTCGAGCCGGGCTCCCGCGTCATCTTCGAGGCGCCGACGTACGACCGCCCGATCAAGATCCTGCGCCGCCTCGGCGCCGAGATGGTCGGCATTCCCATGGACGACGACGGGCTACTGCCGGACGCGCTCGAGGAAGCGCTCGCGTCCGGCCCGAAGCCCGCGTTCCTGTACACGATCGCGACCTTCCAGAACCCGAGCGGGCGGACGCTCAGCGAGGAGCGCCGCCGCGCGGTCGCCGAGATTGCCCGCAAGCACGAGCTGCTCGTCATCGAGGACGACCCGTACGGGCTCGTTCGCTTCGAGGGCGCCGCGCTGCCGACGCTGTTCGAGCTCGAGGGCGGCGAGAACGTCGTGTACGCGTCCTCGTTCTCGAAGACGATCGCACCCGGTGTGCGTGTCGGCTATTACGTCTTGCCTGCGCCGCTCGCCGCGCAGATCGAGGCGCTCGCCGTGTCGACGTACATCTCGCCGCCGTTCATGACGCAGGCGACCGTGTTCGAGTTCCTCCGTCGCGGAAACTTCGAGTCGAACGTCGAGCGCGTGAACGGCCTGCTGCGCGTGCGACGCGACGCGATGCTCGAGGCGCTCGAGCGGCACGCGCCGGAGGGCGCGACGTGGACGCGGCCAGAGGGCGGCTACTTCATCTGGCTCGATCTCGACCATGAGGCTCCGAGCCTCGCCGCCGCCCAGGCAGCGGGCGTGACCTTCGTCGAGGGCAAGGACTTCTTCGCCGACGGCTCGGGCGCGAGCTCCATGCGGCTCGCATTCAGCTACGTGTCGACGGACGAGATCGCCGAAGGCGTCGCGCGCCTCGCGCCGCTGCTCGCCGGCGAGACGGTCACCGTCGCGTAGCGGCGCCTCTCGGCGCCGTCGTCGCGTCCGCCATCGTGCTCCTCTCGGCCCACGGCATCGGAGCCGTGCGGTTCGGTCTCACGAAGGATCACGCTGTCGAACAGCTGACGGGCCTCTTCGGACAGCCTTCGCGGCGTTTCGTGAACAGCGGCTGCGGCTCGCGGTACACCGAGGTCGCCTGGGGACACCTGTATGCCGAGTTCCGGGGCGGCACATTCTCGGGTTTCCGCTACATCGAGGACGGCTGGCCGCCGCGTCGATACGGCGTGAAGATCGTGCGGAGCGATCGTCCGAGCTTGTCGACCGCGCACGGAGTGACGCTGGGGAGCACGCTGGGCGAAGTGCGCGCAGCGTACGGCCGTTTGACGTTCGTCGGAACCGACCGCTGGCGATCAGCCGACCGGCTGATCTTCTACGACGATTCCGGTAGCTCGCGCATCGTCGAGATCAAGACCGGCACCTGCGGCGACTTCTGAGCGTTACTCGTCGGAGCTCTTGCGCCTGCGGCGTCGCTCGAGCTGCGAGAGCAGGATCCCGCCGATCGCCCCGAGCGCGAGGCTGAGCAACACGACCCAGATCAGCGAGACGCGCGTCGTCCCCAGGACGAAGTGCACCGAGACGTGCTTGCCGTTCTCGAGGATGAACGCGATCACATACGCGATCACGATCGCGAGAACGATCAGCCGGACGTAGACCCTCGGTTGCCACTGCTCGTCCATCTGCGACGCGGCGTCGCGCTGCCTGCGGAGGAATCGCACGGAAGCGATGTTACGCCGCTGAGACCGCGGCGAGCGGCCGCGCCACGAGCCTCGGCTGCTGCGGCGGAGCCATGCCGGTCGCGATCCGGAGGCGGAAGGTCGGGCAGACGTCCTCGCCCGGGAGGGCGCAGAGGCCTGCGCAGCGGAAATAGCAGTCATTGCACGTTGCTTTGGTCTTTTTGCTCATCACGTCCCGTTGATCTATGTGGACAGCCGGACTCGAGGAGCGATCATAGGCGCGCCCAGGAGGCCTGGAAAGCGTTGCCGCAGACGAAAACTGACCATTTTCCGGCAGATTCGAACCCGCCGAAAACTGCCGTTTCTAGGGCTTCGGAGGCAGGGTTGCCAGGGCGCGCAACGCCTGGGGAAAACTCTGCACAGCGATGATCCTGAGGCCGTGCGCGTACCGCCTCGCCTCGGCCGCGTTATCCCCAGCGGCAGGCACGAGGAAGACGTCGGCATGCGCCTGGTTGGCGCCGTAGGTCTTCTGCTCCACGCCGCCGATGGCGGCGATCGTTCCGTCGAGCTCCATCTCGCCGGTGGCGGCCACCCTGTAGCCGTGATCGACGTTCCGGCCGAGATCCTCCATCACCTGGAGGGCGAACGCGAGGCCTGCCGACGGGCCGCCGACGTTGCCGGCGTCGATCTGCACGCGGATCGGCAGGTGGATCGACGCCGCCTGCGCCGGGTTGAAGCCGATGATGGCGCGCTTGGGATTCAGCGGGTCCTTGATCGTCTGGATGCGGAACGTGAGCTTCTTCGCGCCGCGCTCGACGCCGAGCGTCACGGTCGCGCCCGGCTGGAACGTCGAGAGCGCGTGCTCGAGCGACGCGATCGTCGGCGTTGCGCCGCCGTTCACGGATCTGATGACGTCGGCCGGCTGCAGCTTGCCCACCGCGTGGCTGCCGATTTCGACGGCGTTGACGATGACGCCGTCCGGGTTCTCGACGACGTGATAGCCGAGCCGGCGCAGCGCAACCGCCGCCGCGACGCGCTGCGAGATGCTCATCGCCTGGAGGTCGGCCTGCCGTGCCTGTTGATCGCTCGATCCCGGCGGGACGATCTCGTTCGCCGGGACGAGGGTCGCGCCCGAGCGGATGAACGGGAAGAGCGCCTCGAGCTCGCTCGCCCGGCGTTCGAAGACGTCGACGAAGTAGATCCCGCCGGGGCCTTTCGCCGGATGCGCGCCCTGCACGCGTACGAGCGGCGCGACGGGGTGCGCGCGATCGGGAAGGAGGATGTAGTCGTTCGACGGAACGATGTAGAGGACGATCCCGGCGACGACGAGCAGGCCGACGATCGCGGCCGCAGCCTGGGCCGCGGTGACGGTGCGGCGCATCAGAAGAGCGCCCGCTGCAGCCCGCCGTCGACGACGACGGTCTGACCGGTCAGATAGCGCGCGCGGTCGCTCGCGAGGAAGCACACGACGTCGCCGAACTCACGCGGCTGTCCCCAGCGGCGCATCGGGATGTCGGCGAGGTCGGCGTCGCTCGGGCCTCCCGGGTAGAGCTGCTCGAGGCGCGCAGTCGCGAAGCGGCCGGGCGCAACGCAGTTCACCGTGATCCCCTGCGGGCCGAGCTCACGGGAGAGCGTCTTCAGCCACCCGGTGACACCGGGTCGCACCGCGTTCGATAGCGCGATGTGGCCCACTGGTTCCTTCGCAGCGATCGACGTGATCGCGAGAATGCGGCCTCCTTCGCTCGCCGCCAGGTGCGGCAGGCACAGGTGAACGAGGCGCACGAGCGGCTGCAGGAGCAGCTCGACCGCCTGCTCGATCGACTCGGGCGTGACGTCGAGCGCGGTGCCGGGCGCGGGGCCGCCCGAGTTCCAGACGAGCACGTCGAGACCTCCGAATGCCGCGAGTGTCTGCTCGACCGCACGTTCGAGATCCCGCGGGACGGTGACGTCGCCGCGGAAGCCGAGGGCGCCGATGCGCTCCGCTTCGCGCTCGATGACCTCGCGCCGGCGGCCGAAGATCGTCACGTTCGCGCCTTCGCCGACGAGCGCCTCGGCGCTTGCGAGGCCGAGCCCGGACGATGCACCCATGACGAGCGCCGTACGGCCGCTGAGGCCGAGGTCCACTACGTCGTCAGGACGCCGACGACCTCGCGTACGGCCGCGGAGCTGGCCTCGAGCGCCGTCCGCTCGTCGTCGGTGAGGTCGAGCTCGACGATCTGCTCGATACCGCGCGCTCCGAGCTTGACCGGCACGCCCATGTACAGCCCGTCGATCCCGTACTCGCCCTCGAGGTACGCGGTGCACGGGAGAACGCGCTTTTCGTCGAGCATGATCGAGTCGACCATCTGCGCGGCAGCGGCGCCCGGTGCGTACCACGCCGACGTGCCGAGCAGGTTGACGAGCTCGCCGCCGCCTTTCGCCGTTCGCTCGACCATCGACTGGATGCGCTCCTCGGAGACGAGCTTGCGCAGCGGGACGCCGCCGACGGTCGTCGCCGAGACGACCGGGACCATCTGGTCGCCGTGGCCGCCGAGCACGGTTGCCTGGACGTCCTTCACCGATGACCCCGTCTCCCACGCGATGAACGTCGAGAAACGTGCAGTGTCGAGGATCCCGGCCATCCCGAAGACGCGCTCCTTCGGCCAGCCGGAGACGTTCTTCGCGACGTGGCACATCGCATCGAGCGGGTTGGACACGACGATGAGGATCGCGTCCGGGCTCTGCGCGACCACCTGCTCGGTGACCGAGCCGACGATCTTCTCGTTCGTCGACACGAGGTCGTCGCGCGACATCCCCGGAGAGCGCGGCAGACCGGCCGTGATCACGACGACGTTCGATCCGGCCGACTCCTCGTAGCCGTTCGACCCGGTGACGTTCGGCTCGTAGCCGAGCACGGCGCCCATCTGGTCGATGTCGAGTGCCTTGCCCTGAGGCAGGCCCTCCTTGATGTCGACGAGCACGACGTCCGCGTAGTCGCGCGTCGCCAGGACCTGTGCGCACGTCGCTCCGACGTTGCCTGCGCCGACCACCGTGACCTTCCGCCGCTCGCTCATACGGTTACACCAGCCTCCAGCTTTTCGATGATCGCGTCGGCGACCTCGCTCGTCCCGACCGCGGTCGGATCGCTGCGGGTCGGCTTCATGTCATACGTCACGCTTGCTCCGTCGGCGATCACGTCGGCGATGGCGCGCTCGAGCCGCAGGGATGCGCTCTGCTCGCCGAGATGCCGGAGCATGATCATCCCCGAGAGCAGCTCGGCGATCGGATTCACTTTGTTCTGCCCGGCGTACTTCGGCGCCGAGCCGTGCGTCGGCTCGAACACCGCGACGTCGTCGCCGTAGTTGGCGCCCGGCGCGACGCCGAGGCCGCCGATCATGCCGGCGCAGAGATCGGAGAGGACGTCGCCGTACAGATTCGGGAGCACGAGCACGTCGTACTCCTCCGGCCGCTGGACGAGCTGCATGCACATGTTGTCTACGATCCGGTCGTCGAACTGGATGTCCTCGTTCTCGGCGGCGACCTCGCGCGCAACGCGCAGCCAGAGGCCGTCGGTGAACTTCATGATGTTCGCCTTGTGCACGGCCGTGATCTTCTTGCGGCCGTTCCTGCGCGCATAGTCGAACGCGAACTCGAAGATGCGGCGCGTTCCGGTGATCGAGATCGGCTTGATCGAGATGCCGGCATCGCTGTGCCGGAGGCGACCGCCCTTCGACTCGATCCAGCGGATCAGCTCCTCGGAGTCGGGGGTGCCCTGCTCGTATTCGATCCCGGCGTAGAGATCCTCGGTGTTCTCGCGCACGATGATCAGGTCGACGTCCTGGAAGCGCGACCGCACGCCGGGATAGCTCTTGCACGGGCGCACCTGTGCGTACATGTCGAGCTCTTTCCGGAGCGCGACGTTGACCGAGCGGAAGCCGCCGCCGACGGGCGTCGTGATCGGCCCCTTGAGTGCGACGCCGGCGTCGCGGATCGCGTCGAGGACGTCGGGCGGCAACGGATTGCCGCCGTAGCGGTCCATCACCTCTTCGCCGGCCTCCCGGACGTCCCAGTCGAACTCGACGCCGGTCGCCTCGAGGACGCGGCGCGTCGCCTCGGTCAGCTCGGGCCCCGTCCCGTCGCCGGGAATGAGTACGACTCGATGGGCCACGAGGCCAGAGTGTATTTAGAGTCACAGGCATGTCGTTGCAGGAAGCCGCCGTACAGGCCGACGCGCTCGCGCAGGCCGGATCGGAGCGGGAGCTGTCGGAGCTGCGGGCGCAGTGGGGCGACGAGCTCGAGGCGTCCGCCCGCAGCCAGGACTTCCGGGAGCGAGCCGTCGCGTTCCGTGCGATCGGCCAGTTCCGCTGGCGCGCGAAGGAGGAGCTCCTCCGCCGCGGCCTCGACGACGAGAGCCCCGCCGCCCGCGGCTCGGCGCTTCTCTCCGTCGAGCTGCTCTCGCGCGACCACCCATCCACGGTGAACGGGATCCGCCCGCTGCTGCACACGCTCGTGAACGCGGACGGCAACGAAGCCGTACGGCGGCTGGCGATCCTCGCCCTCAAGAACGGGTCGCCGCAGCGCGACACGATCGTCCTGCTCGAGGGCCTCGCCGGTGACGACGAGTCGGACGCGCAACTCCGCAAGGCGGCGGCCGGTGTCGCCCAGCAGCTCAAGCAGAAGCAGCCGAAGCGCTAGTTGCAGCAGTGCGCGCAGACGCGCGCGTGGATCTGGTGCCCGCAGGACGGGCAGATGCGCCGGCGTTGCCGCCATTCGAGTGCGCTCTTCTGCAGGCCGGCCGACATCATCATCCAGCCGATTCCGACGCTGACGATCGCGAGCATCGCTATGTGGAGATCGATTCGCATTTCAAGCCTTCTTCCGCGCGTGGGGATGCGCCTGGAAGAACAACTCCCTTCTCCGCCGATCGGATACGTGGGTGTACCGCTCGGTGGTCGAGAGGTCGGCATGGCCGAGCATTTCCTGGACCGACCGGAGGTCGGCGCCACCCTCCAGGAGATGCGTGGCGAAGGAATGCCGGAGGAGATGGGGATGGACCCGCTCCGGCTCGAGGCCGGCCGCGCCGGCCAGGCGGCGGAGGATGAGGAAGGCCCCCGCACGCGTGAGCGCTCCTCCCTGCGCGTTGAGGAAGAGCTCGGACCGGTGGCAGCGGTCGAGGTACGGCCGGCCGCGGGCGAGGTAGCGGCGGAGCGACTCGACCGCCTCGCGGCCGATCGGGACGACGCGCTCCTTCGAGCCCTTGCCGAGGCAGCGGACGAGGCGGCCTTCGAGATCGACGGCGGCCCGGTCGAGGCCGACCGCCTCGCCGACGCGGAGACCGGCGCCGTAGAGCAGCTCGACGAGGGCCCGGTCGCGGAGCGACCGCGGCGTCGTTCCGTGCGCGGCTTCGATGAGACGCTCGGCCTCACCCGGCGACAGCGTGCGCGGCAGAGTGCGCGCGCGGCGCGGCAGCTCGAGCTCGGCCGCCGGGTTGTCGCCGCGGTCGCCGATGAGCATCTGGTGCTTGTAGAAGGAGCGCAGCGCGGCGATGCGGCGCGCGATCGTCGTCGCGGCGAGGCCGCGGGCACGCATGCTGGCGATGTACTCCGCCAGCCGGTCCGGAGTCGCGCCCGCCGGTGAGGCCTGCAGGAAGGCGGTGACGTCAGCGAGATCGCGCCGGTAGGCATCCACCGTCTTCGGCGCGAGTCGCGTCGCGGAGAGGGCGAGGAAGGAATCGACCGCCTTGTCCGTCATGAGCGTGGATGGGCGTGGTCGTAGACGCGGCGGAGCCGCTTGGCGTCGACGTGCGAGTACACCTGCGTCGTCGAGAGGGAGCTGTGGCCGAGCAGCTCCTGGATCGTCCGCAGGTCTGCTCCTCCCTCGAGAAGGTGCGTGGCGAATGCGTGCCGCAAGCGGTGTGGGTGGGGGACGAGCCGGCGCAGCGTGCTCGTGTCGAGCCGGCGGCCGCGCGCGGACAGGAAGAGCGCGATCTCGGAGCCCTTGGCCAGCTCGGGCCGCGCGTCGCGCAGGTAGCGCCCGACCCAGTGGGCCGCCTCTTCGCCGAGCGGGACGACGCGGTCCTTCGCGCCCTTGCCGAGGCGCACGTGCACGAGCTCCTGCTCGAAGTCGACGTCGCCGAGGTCGAGGCCGACCGCCTCGGCGCTGCGGAGGCCGGCGGAGTAGACGAGCTCGACGAGCGCGCGGTTGCGGAGCGGGATCGCACCCTCGCCCTCGAGTGCGGCGAGCGTCGCGTCCACCTCCTGCTGCTTCGGTGCGTCCGGGATGCGCCGCGCCCGGCGCGGCGAGAGCACGGCATCCGGCACCCGCGCTGACCCGAGGGCGTGCCGCAGGAACGCGCGCACGGCGGCGAGCTTCCGGGAGATCGTGGCCGGCGCGAGCTTGCCCGGGCGGCGACCCGGCCGTGCCGCCCCGAGGTGCGACGCGTAGTCGACGAGGACACGGACGTCGACCTGCTCGAGCTTCGTCCCGCGCCCTGCGAGCCAGTCGCAGAACTCGCCCACGTCGTTGCCGTACGCACGGCGGGTCCCGTCCGACAGCGTCGGCGAGTCGAGAAACCGCGCGGCGGCCGTGCGGGCGTCCACCTTGAGGTGTTCGACGCCGGGCTCGCCCAGCCTCTCCCGGACCGGGCAGTGTTGGGGATATGAGCCGCAGGACGAAGGTCTGGGTCGCGCTCGGGACCGTGTACCTCATCTGGGGCTCGACGTACCTCGGGATCAAGTACGCGGGCGAGACGATCCCGCCGCTGTTCGCGGCCGGCACCCGCTTCGTCGCCGCCGGACTGCTGATGGCTGCGTTCACGGCCCTGCGGCGCGGGAGGCGCGCGCTGCGCGTGCGCCCCGTCGAGCTCGCGTCGGCCGGGCTGGTGGGCCTCCTGCTGCCGGGCGCGAACGCGATCCTGTTCATCGCCGAGCGTCACGTTCCCACCGGCCTGTCCGCGCTCATCATCGGCGCCGTGCCGCTCTGGATCGTGCTGATGCGCGCAGCGACGAGAGATCGTCCGCCGGCCATCGCCGTCGCGGGTGTCGTCGTCGGCTTCGGCGGTCTCGCGCTGCTCGTGCGGCCGAGCGGCAGCACGCCGTTGTGGTCGCTCCTCGTCGTCGTGTGCTCGTCCGTGATGTGGGCAACCGGATCGTTTCTCTCCAGCCGGTTGCCGCTTCCCCGCGACTCGTTCGCGGCGACGACGTACGAGATGCTCGCCGGTGGAATCGTCCTGCTTCCGATCGGGCTTGCGACGACGTCTCCGCACTTCGCGGCGTTCTCGTCGCGCTCGATCGGCGGCTGGTTCTATCTCGTCACGTTCGGATCGCTCGTCGGATACACCGCGTACGTCTGGCTGCTCGACAACGCGCCTCTCGGCACCGTCGCGACGTATGCGTACGTGAATCCGATCGTTGCGATCGCGCTCGGCGCGATCGTGTTGCACGAGTCGCTGACGTGGACGATCGGCATCGGCGCGCTGCTCGTGCTCGCCTGCGTCGCGATCGTCGTGCGGCAGGAGTCGACTACGCGTCGTCCGGTAACAGCGAGTACATCGCCCAGTCCAGCCGTCGCTGCAGCCGCGGGCTCCACCGCGCCGAACGTAGTACCCCCTCCAGCCTGAAGCCGCCTTTCTCGGCGACGCGTCGCGACGCGTCGTTGCCGACCGCTGCGCGCAGTTGGACGCGTGCTGCCCCTTCTTCGAACGCGATCTTCGACACGAGCAGGAGTGCACGCGTCGCAATGCCGCGCCCGCGCGCCGAGCTCCGCAGCCAGTAGCCGACCTCGGCGACGTCGT
>DASYFU010000448.1:0-4941 GCA_036498225.1 Gaiellaceae bacterium
GACGCAGGCGGCGCTCGCGCCGCGCGGGCGGTCGACCGGGCTCACGCTGTCGCCGCGGCTGCTGGACGCCGGTGCTCGGCTCGAGCGCAGCGCACTCGCAGGGGTGGCTGCGCACGACGAGCTCAAGCGCTTCCTCGTCGAGCTCGGCCCTGAGCACTTCCAGGATCCGCTCCATCGGCGTGCACGCGCCTACCTGCTGGGAGAGGAGCCGGCGGACGAGGAGCTGACGGCGCTCCTCGCAGAGCTCTACGCTCGCGCGGATGAGGACGAGATCACGCTTGCCGTCGCGCAGCAGCTGCTGCTCCGCCTGCACGAGCGTCGGCTGCAGGACGAGCTTCGGAGTGCTCCGGCGGAACGCCAGCAATCGCTCGCGCAACGGGTCGCGGAGCTGCGTGAGGAGATCGAGAGCCTGGCTACAATGGCCGCCGCCGATCCCCGGTAGCTCAATTGGCAGAGCATCCGGCTGTTAACCGGAGGGTTGTTGGTTCGAGTCCAACCCGGGGAGCTTTGAGCACGGACAACCGTTTCGACGAGCTCCTCCGTCGGCTCGGGGCGATCGACGACCTCGTCAGGGCGGGCACCCTGCTCGGCTGGGACGAAGAGACGAAGATGCCCGTCGCCGGCGCCGAGGCGCGCGCGGAGCAGCGCGCGACCGTCGAGGCGGTCACGCACGAGCACCGCGTCGACCCGGCACTGGGCCAGCTGCTCGAGGAGCTCCGGCCGTTCGAGGAGGCGCACGACCCCGAGTCGTTCGAGGCGAGCGTTGTACGCGTCGCGCGCCGCGACTACCAGAAGGCCGTGCGCGTCCCACCTGAGCTGCAGGCAGAGCTCGAGCGCGCCGGGTCGCTCGGCTATCGCGCTTGGCTGCACGCGCGGGCGGAGAACGACTTCGGTGTCATGCTGCCGCACTTCGAGCGCAACCTCGAGCTGCGCCGCGAGTACGTCGAGTGCTTCGCGCCGTACGGGGACCCGTACGACGTCGTCCTCGACGACTACGAGCCCGGCACGACGACCGCCGAGGTGCAGGCGATCTTCGACCGTCTGAAGGAGCGGCTCGTTCCGATGATCCGCGCGGTCGCCGACATGGACCCCATCGACGACTCGTGCCTGCACGGATCGTTCCCTCGCCCGGCACAGCACCGCGTCTCCGTCGCCATTCTCGACGCGTGGGGGATGGACGACGAGGCGTGGCGGCTCGATTACACGGTGCACCCGTTCGAGGTGTCGATGGCGATCAAGGACATCCGCCTGACGACGCGGTTCGACGAGGACAACATCCACGGGATCCTCTCGTGCCTGCACGAGTTCGGCCACGGACTGTACGAACGGCAGATCGATCCGTCGTTCGCGCGCACGTCGCTCGCCGACGGCGTCTCGTCTGCCATGCACGAGTCGCAGAGCCGCATGTGGGAGAACCTCGTCGGCCGGCGCTCGTCCACATGGCGGTTCTTCTATCCGCTCCTGCAGCGGGAGTTGCCCGCGTTCGCCGGCGTGCCGCTGGAGACGTTCCAGCGCGCGTTGAACAAGGTGAAGCCGACGCTGCGGCGCGTAGACGCGGACGAGGTGACGTACTGCCTGCACGTCATCCTGCGCTTCGAGATCGAACGCGACCTGCTCGACGGCCGGCTCGCCGTCGGCGACCTGCCCGAGGCTTTCGACGCGAAGATGCGCGAGTACCTCGGCCTCCAGCCGCCCGATCTGGCCAACGGCGTCCTCCAGGACGTCCACTGGTCGGACATGAGCCTCGGCTACTTCCCGACGTACGCGCTCGGGAACGTCGTCTCGGTGCAGCTGTGGGAGCGCGCCGAAGCGGACGTCGGCGACTTCGACGAACTGTTCGAGCGCGGCGAGTTCAAGCCGCTCGCCGCCTGGCTCCGCGAGCACATTCACCGGTTCGGGCGCACGTACGAGCCGCGCGAGCTCCTGCAGCGCACGGTCGGCACAGGCATGGATCCGGAGCCCTACCTGGGGTACCTGCAGCGCGAGCTGCAAGAGCTCTTCGGCATGGCCGTCGGCTGATCCGGGGCCGCCCTCCCTTCGATACGATCTCGGCGTGAGCTGGCTGTACATCGCCCTGCTCGCGTTGGCCGTAGCGGTTTTCGCGGGCGCCGAATGGCCGCGCCTGGAGCTGCGGTTCGGAGTCGACGCGCGCCGAAAGCGGCAGCGCGCGAAACGCAAGTCGACGCTGCGGGTGGTGGAGACCGACGCCGACGACTTCGCCGCGAGCGTCGAGCGCGACCTCGCCAATCTCCCGACGATCGAAGAGACCGACCGCCGCTAGTTCAGCGGACGACGAAGGTCGTCGCGTAGACGCGCGTGTTCGGGGTCGCGCCGTTCAGCACGTCTTCCATGTTCTTCGTCTCCTGGTAGTCCGCCACCGAGAGCCGCAGGCGATGCGTCCCGCGTGACAGACGCTCGGGCGGGACGGTGAGGATGCCGTGCTCGTAATGGAAGGTTGCGGGGACGCGGTCGATCGAGATCGCGATCGAGACCGGGTCGACGCCTGAGCCGCTGTCGGTGACCGCCAGCTTGAGTGGGTCCATCGGCGTGACCGTGTGCGTCAGCAGCCTGGCCGTCGGCGGCGTCGTGTCGTTGATCCAGAAGCGGAACGTGAACGCGCCGGGCTGCGCACCGCTCGGCGTGTCGAAGACGAAGTCGTAGACGCCGGTCGTGGGGAGGACCGCGCCGACGACGGGCTCGGGCGTCCCGAAGTTCGAGTACGGGTTCAGGTCGACCGGGAGTCCGGTGTTCCCGATGAGACGGTTCTCGTCGCCCGCGGCGACGAGGCGTGGTGAGACCTGCACGCCCTTCGCGTGCGAGAGCACGGCCACGCCGAAGTTCGCGACCGTCCGTGTGAGCGTGAACCGGTAGATCTGCTCCGGGCCGCCGAGCGCTGTCGGGATCGGCAAGCCGGTCGAGCCATCGGGGTAGCGATAGCTCGACACGAGCGACGGCTTGCCCCTCGTATTGCCGCTGTAGACGCCGGCGTGCGTGAGCGTGCGCGCCGGCTCGGTGCCGAGCTTGGGCGACTCCACCCGGAACCAGTACGGGACGCGGCGCACGTCGGTGCCGCGCGTGAGTACGACGAAGCCCGTCGCCTCGCCTTCGGCCGCCGTCGTCGACACCGACAGGTCGATATCGACGGAGCTTCCGGGGACGACCGTCGGCATCGCGGGGGCAAGCACGGCCCCCGTAGGCGTCTGCTGCGCCTGCACCGTCACCGTCCACGGAGCGGGGCCGCCGCCGGCGTCGTCGACCTGGAGCGTCTGCGTCGCCGAGCGGCCCACACCGACGAGGCCGAACGAGAGGCCGGTCGGCTTCGTGAAGATGAGCGGGTTGTCCGCGCGCGCGAGGTCGATGCGACCGCCGCCCTCGCGCGTGGATGCGACCTCGGTCGAGGTGGCGGGGACGTGCACGGGATCCCCGGTCGACTCGAGCGCCGACTTGATCTCCTGCACCGTCCACGTTGGGTGCCGTTGCATGAGCACCGCAGCTGCGCCTGCGACATGCGGCGTCGCCATGCTCGTGCCGCTCCACGACGCCCATTGCGAGCCGGGCAGCGACGACACGACGTCGACGCCAGGCGCGGTCACGTCCGGCTTCATCTGCAGCGAGATCGGCGTCGGTCCGCTCGAGGAGAAGCTCGCGATCTCGTCCGGAGGCCCGGTGTCGCTCTCGGTCGAGGCCGCCACCGTGATCGCGTCGGGTGCGCTGCCCGGCGAGTCGATCGTCCCACGACCGCCGTCGTCGAACTCGTTCCCGGCTGCGATCACCGGGACGACGCCTGCGGCCGCCGCGTCCTCGATCGCCTTCACGACGAGGTCGCGCTTGAGCTGGATCTCAGGCTCTCCCAGCGAGAGGTTGATGACGTTCATTCCGTCGCTGACGGCCGCCTCGATCCCGGCGGCGATCTCGGGCGAGTTTCCGTCGAGCCCGAAGTCCGCGGTCGGGATCGTGAGCACCTTGTAGTTGCCGATGTACGCCATCGGCGCGACGCCCGAGACCTTGAGCTTCGTCCCGAGAAGGTTCGCCGTCGTGTTGTAGTCGCCGGCGGCGATGCCTGCGACGTGCGTCGCATGCTGGGAGTTGACCGGGTCGAACGGCGCGTTCGCATACTTCCACGTCTCGTTCGCGGGCGTGAACGCGCGCGCGACGATCACCTTGGGTGTCGTGAACGCGGTGTTGCCCTTCGGGAAGCCGGCCGGGTAGCTGAAGCCGCTCGAGTCGAGGTAGGGGTGCGTCTGGTCGACGCCGTCGTCTATGACCCCGATCTTCATGCCCTGCCCCGCGGTGGCGAGCGTCGACCCCCAGACGGCCGGGGCGCCGATCAGCTGCGGGCCGGTGTTGAGGAGCGCGTGATACGTCACCGACGGCCAGACCGTGGCGCCCGGAATGGCGGATAGGCGCGCGACGTCCGCCGTCGGCAGGACGACCGCTAGCCCGTTCAGCACGACGCTGTATCGCCAGCGAACCGAGGAGCCGGGGATCGCGGTCGCGATCCGGCTCTGCAGCGTCCGCTGGGCCGAGGCGAGGGTGCGCAGGTAGGAGACGGCGGCGGGCGCGCGGACGTCGACCCGGTGATGGCTCGTCGCCGACGCGAGCGACCGGTCGCTCAGGGCCGCGACCGCGAGCGGCGGCTGGGGAAGCGTCACGACCACCTCGGTCATCGCCGGCGCCGCGCCCGTGCGCGCGCCTGTTCCGCCCGAGACGAGCAGGAGGGACACACACAGGGCGACGCTCAGAACGAGGGCGAGACGCGGCAGACGAGACACGGTACCCGGCTACACTTCCGACCGCGCGCGGATGTGGCGGAATTGGTAGACGCGCACGGTTCAGGTCCGTGTGGGGGCAACCCCGTGGAGGTTCAAGTCCTCTCATCCGCATGACGTCTTACCGGCGAACGAGGTACTCGAGCGTGCGGGCCACCACGAGCGCACCGCG
>DASYFU010000449.1:0-6600 GCA_036498225.1 Gaiellaceae bacterium
AACCGGATCGCCGCGATCGGCCCCGCCACGGCCGACGCGCTGCGCGAGCACGGGCTCCACGCCGACCTGGTCGCGACGAGGCACACGCAGGAGGGCCTGCGCGACGTGCTGCCGCCGGGCAGCCGGCTGCTTGCGGCGGCCGAGGGTGCGCGCCGCGACGTGCTCGGCGCCGACTTCCTTGCGCTCTATCGCACCATCGAGCTCAGTCCACCGGCTCCCGAAGGCGACATCGCGTTGCTCACGTCGGGCTCTGCCGCGCGCTCGCTCGCCGCGACCGGCGCGCGCATGCCGGTGGTGGCGATCGGCCCGCAGACCGCCGCGGAGGCCGAGGCCTGCGGCTTCGAGGTCTTGGCGATCGCGTCCGACCACGACCTCGACGGTCTCGTCGAGGCCGTACGCTCGCTCTGATGTTCATCACGTTCCTAACCGACTTCGGGCTGGACGACGACTTCGTCGGCACCTGCCACGGCGTGATGAAGCGCATCGCGCCGGACGCGCAGATCATCGACATCACCCACGGGATCAAGCCGGGGCGGATCCTCCAGGGCGCGCTCGTGCTCGCGAACACTCTGGCGTACATGCCTGCCGGCGTGCACCTCGCAGTCGTCGATCCCGGCGTCGGCGGATCCCGACGGCCGCTCGTGTTGCAGGACGGAGAGGGTCGCCTCTACGTCGGCCCCGACAACGGGCTGCTGCTGCCGGCCGTCGACCGCTTCGGCGGTGTCGCCGCTGCGCACGAGCTCGCGAACCCGGCGTATGCCCTCGAGCGCGTCTCGCGCACGTTCCACGGCCGCGACCTCTTCTCGCCCGCGGCCGCGCATCTCGCCTCCGGTGTCCCGATCGTCGAGCTCGGGCCGCCGATCGACCACGGCGAGCTCGTGCGGCTCGATGTGCCGGAGCCGGCGATCGACGGCGCGCAGATCCGCGCGACCGTTCTCGCGGTCGACCGCTTCGGCAACGTGTCGCTCAACCTCACGCGCGAGCAGCTCGAGCAGGTCGAAGTCGTCCCCGGCACGCGGGTCGAGCTCGGCCGCGACAGCGAACGCTGGTTCGCAGTCGCAGCGCGCACCTTCGCGGATGCGCGCGCAGGCGAGCTCATCCTGTACGAGGACAGCTATCGCAACGTCGCGGTTGCCGTGTCGAGCGGCAGCGCGGCCGAGCTGCTCGGCGTCGACGAGGGCAGCGACGTGACGATCACGCCGCAGTGATCGACGAGCGGAAGGTCGCCCGTTGGATCACGGACGCGGTCGTGCGGCGCCCTGTTCTGTGGCGCCTGCTGCGCGGCCGGATGCGCGACATGTTCGAGCGCATCGCGCCGACCTGGGAGACGCGCATCGGCCCGCATCACCTCGGCGCCCTCCGCCTCTCGGTCGACGGTCTGACGCCGAGCCGCGTGCTCGACGTCGGCACCGGCACCGGTGTCGCCGCGCTCGCGCTCGCCGACTGGTTCCCGTCCGCGGACGTGGTCGGCATCGATCTTTCACCGGCGATGCTCGCGCAGGCGGAGCGCAAGGGAGGCCGCGTCCGGTTCGAGGTGGCCGACGCCTCGCGGCTGCCCTTCCCGGATGGATCGTTCGACCTCGTCGTCCTCATGAACGCGGTGCCGTTCTTCGACGAGCTCGCCCGCGTCGTCGCCGCGGACGGCACCGCGGTCTTCTCGTTCTCGTTCGGCTCGGAGACGCCGATCTACGTCTCCGACGCGCGCCTGCGTCGTGAGCTCGCCCGTCGAAACTTCGCCGATTTTGCAGCATTCGCCGCCGATCCGGCGACCGCATTTCGCGCTCGAAAGCGTTAGTCTCCCGCCAACGGACGTTCGCGACACGGTTGCACCGGTCCGGACGCCCTGAGGCCCCCGAGAACGCTCACGCGCACTCGGGGGCTCGTTTCGTGTAGAGAGCGTTCGTGCGCCTGCTGGAGCGGATCGAGGAGGTCTATGCCATCGGCGATCGCGTCGGCTACTCGCCTGAGGAAGACCGCGCGCACGAGCTCGCAGCCGGCTGGATGCGCGAGGCCGGCCTCGCGGTCGAGGTCGACGCGGCCGGGAATCTCATCGGCACGCGCGGCGATGCGCGCGTGTGGACCGGCTCGCATCTCGACTCGGTCCCGAACGGCGGCCGCTACGACGGCGCGCTGGGAGTGCTCGCAGGCATCGAGGCGGCGGAGCGGATCGACGTGCCCATCGGGGTCGTCGCGTTCCGCGACGAGGAGCGCGGGTTCGGCGGCAGCCTCGGGCTCGCCCGCCGGCCGGAGGTCTACGTCGAGGTGCACATCGAGCAGGGGCCTGTGCTCCTGCGCCGGGAGGAGCCGCTCGGCGTCGTCAGCGCGATCGTCGGCCTCGCGCGGGGCGAGGTCGTCGTCGAAGGCTCGGCGGGACACGCGGGGACGACGCCGATGGACGGACGGAGCGACGCGCTCGTGGATGCAGCGGAACTCGTATTGCGCGCGCGCGACGCTGCCCTGTCGATTCCCGGCACGGTGGCGACCGTCGGCGAGCTGACGGTGCTCCCAGGAGCGGCGAACGTCATTCCCGAGCGAGCCATCGCCAGCGTCGACGCGCGCGCACCCGATCGCGAGCGGCTGGACGCGCTCGTCGCGGCGATCGGCTTCGAGCCGCAGATGGTGACCGAGCCGGTCGCGATGGACGCAGAGGTGCGCGCCGTGTTACGCGAAGAGCTCGAGCGGCGTGGGCTGGCCGCGCCGGAGCTCGTGTCGGGCGCTGGTCATGACGCGGGTGTTCTGGCGGCGGCGGGCGTCCGCTGCGGAATGCTCTTCGTGCGAAGCGGCGCCGGCGGCGTCAGCCATTCGCCCGACGAGCACAGCGATCCGGAAGACATCGCGCTCGCGGTCGACGTGCTCGCCGCGGCGCTGTCACGCCTCGCGAAATGAGATCTCCTGCGCGCCTTCCCAGAGGCACTTGACGCCCAGCGGGCGCAGGTTCTCGTTGCCCTCGACGATCGTCGCGAAGTGGTTACCCGCGAGCGCGCCCGCCTTGCTCGCGAACGCGACGTAGCCGTACGCGATCAACAACTCGGTCTCGCTGATGCCGCCGGGGAAGAAGATGATCTCGCCCGGGCTCGGGTAGCGCGTGGCGTTCTCGGGCCCGACGCCGAGGTCGAGGTCGCCCATCGGGATCCAGCAGCCCTCGCCGCTCCAGCGGACGTGGATGATCTTCGAGTCGTACGGGAGCGTCTTGCGAAACGCAGCGACGGTCTCCGGCGCCTCGTCCTCGAGTCGCGCGACGAACTCGAACCCGCCTGCGGAGATGTGCAGCATCACTTGATCTTCGCACCTTGCGCGATCCACGCGCCGAGCAACCGGCGCTCCGCGTCGGTCATGTTCGTCGTGTTGTTCAGCGGCATGAGCTTCGACTGCACCGCGACCGTCTCGATCAGCCCGGCCTGGGACGCGATCTCCTGCGGGGTGTCGAAGCGGATGCCCTGCGGCGCTGTCGTATAGATCGTGCTCTGCGGATGCAGCGAGTGGCAGTACGCGCAGCGCTGCTGGACGATCGGCTGGATCTGCGAGAACAGCACGGTCGTGGTCGACGCGGGGATGGATGCGGGGCGGATCCAGATCGCGATCCCGGCGATCCCGACCGCTGCCGCGACCGGGATCCACCAGAGCGTGCGCCCCGCGTGCCGGTTGTTGAAGTAGACCCGGATGAGCGCCCCGATCGCCATCAGGCAGACGAGGATCGCCCAGCTGTCCGCATGCCCGTACGTGAACGGGAAGTGGCCGGCGAGCATGGTGAAGAGGACGGGCAGCGTGAAGTAGTTGTTGTGCACCGAGCGCTGCTTGCCGCGCACGTTCGCCGCCGGATCGGGGTCGCGTCCTGCTTCCTTCGCGCGGATCAGCTCCCGATGCGCGGGGATGATGACGAAGAAGACGTTCGCCACCATGATCGTCCCCAGCATCGCCCCGACCTGGAGGTACGCCGCGCGTGCGGCGAAGAGATGCGTCACGCCGTACGCGGTGCCGGCGACGAGCGCGACGATGCAGGCCGCGAGCGCCGCCTCGCTGCGGCGGCCGACGGTGCGGCAGAGGGCGTCGTACACGAGCCACGCCGCGATCAGCAGCCCGATGCTGGCGCCGACAGCCTGCAGCGTCGAGAGGTTCGCGACAGTCGGATCGATGAGCGTCGAGTGCGCCTGCAAGTAGTAGAGGACGACGAAGAGCGTGAAGCCGGAGATCCACGTCCAGTACGCCTCCCACTTGAACCAGTGCAGCGGCTCCGGCAGGCGCGGCGGCGCAACGCGGTACTTCTCGATGCGATAGAAGCCGCCGCCGTGGATCTCCCACGTGTCGCCGGTCAGCTCGTCCCGGCCTTCCACCGGCTCGAGATGGTTGTCCAGCGCGACGAAGTAGAACGAGGTCCCGATCCACACGATCCCCGCGATCACGTGGAACCAGCGGAAGACGAGATCGAGCCAGTCGGTGACGTAGGGGCTCAGGACTTGCGCCATCGGTCCTCCGCGATCGAGACGAGCGCATCGAGCCCGGTGTCGAGCTCCTGATCGCGCGTGTTCTGCAGCCGTTCGCGTAGCTCCGGGACGATCTCCGCCCGCGAGCGCCCGTTCACGAAGACGACGAAGCGGAAGCCGAACCGCTCTTCGTACTCGCGGTTCAGCTCTGCGAGCTCGGCGAGCACGGCGGGATCGTCGCCGTGCTGCTCGGGCGAGCGCTCGCCGATGCGCGGATGCGCTGCGAGGGCCTCCGCCTTTTCGTCCTCGCTCAGCCCGTGCGCGACGTCGCGCGCGCAGGCGAGTGGATCGTCCTCGCGTGCGAGCTTGTCGACGAAGCGCGACCGCCCGCTGAACAGCTCCGCGAGCTCGTCGGCGGTCAACTGCCGCGATACGTCGCGCACGAATAGGGAGAGACGAGCAGCGGCACATGGTGATCGCCCTCGCCGAGCTCGAGCTGGAGCTCGACGCGGGTGAAGAACGGCGACGGTGGATGAAAGACGAGGCGATACGTGCCGGCCGTGACGTCGGCCAGCTCGCGGATGCGTCCGTCGCCGTCGGTCTCGCCGGAGGCGACGAGCTCGTCTCCGTCGAAGAGCTCGACGAGCACACCCGCAGCGGGCCTGCCGTTCGCCGTGTCGAGGACGTGGGTGGAGAGCATCAGGCGAATCTTCTCGCTTGGGCCCGCTGTTCCCTCGCGATCACGTCCTCGTCCGCCCGGACGAGGCGCCCCTCGCGGACGACCTCCTGGCCGCCGACGTAGAGCCGGTCGACGCGGTGGGGCGCCGAGAGGACGAGGCCGGCGACGGGATCGGCCGCACCCGCGAGCTCCAGTCCGTTGGTGCGCCAGACCGCGAGGTCGGCCCGCTTGCCCGGCTCGATCGAGCCGATGTCGTCCCGCGCGAGGACGGCCGCGCCGCCGCGCGTGCCGATCCGCAGCGCGTCCCGGACGGTCATCGCCGTCGGGCCGCCGCGCCCGCGGGCGACGAGCAGCGCCTGCTTCACGTCGAACAGGAGATCGCCACGCTCGTTCGACGCCGAGCCGTCGACGCCGAGGCCGACGCGCACGCCGGCGTCGAGCATGGCACGCACGGGCGCGACTCCCGCACCGAGACGCAGGTTGGACGTCGGACAATGCGCGACGCCCGTGCCTTTCTGCGCGAACTGCGCGACCTCGCCATCGGAGAGATGGACGCAGTGCGCGCACCAGACGTCCTCGGCGAGCCAGCCGAGCGACTCGAGGTACTCGACCGGCGTGCACCCGTACAGCTCGTGGCAGTACACGCTCTCCTCGCTCGTCTCGGCAAGATGCGTGTGCAGCTGCAGATCCAGACGCCGTGCGAGCGCGGCCGACTCCTGCATCAGCTCCTTCGTCACCGAGAACGGCGAGCACGGCGCCGCGACGATCTTCCCGGGGTGGGCGCGCGCGAGCCGCTCCGTTTCGGCGAGGATCGTGTCGATGTCCTCGACGAGCGAGTCGGGCGGAAGGCCGCCCTGCGACTCGCCGAGATCCATCGAGCCGCGCGACGCGATGAGCGTCACCCCGAGCTCGTCCGCAGCTCGCAGCTCCGCCTCGACGAGCCCGCTCGTCCCTCGGGGGAAGACGTAGTGGTGGTCGAACACGGTCGTGCAGCCGGAAAGTGCGAGCTCCGCGAGCCCCGTGCGCGCCGCCGCGTACACCGACTCGTCGTCGATCCGCGCCCAGACGGGATACAGCGCCTGCAGCCACTCGAACAGGTTCGCCTCCTGCGCGCGCGCGCGCGTAAGCGTCTGGTACAGGTGGTGATGCGTGTTGACGAGGCCCGGCGTCACGACGGCGCCGCCGAGGTCGACGCGCTCGCCCGCGGGGGGAGCGCCGCCGCCGACTGCCGCGATCTCTCCGTCTTCGACGTGGATCCAGCCGTCGGCGTGCTCCGTTCCGGCATCGTCCATGGTGACGACGTGCGCGCCGGTCAGCAGCACAGCGGCACGAGCTCGAAGCGCTCGACGTCGACGAGGCCCCGGTCGGTGATCTTCAGCGCGGGGATGACGGAGAGCGCGAGGAACGACACGGTCAGGAACGGCGTTGCGCCGCTCCAGCCGAGCGCGGCCGCGGCGTCGTTGCACGCGCGGCTCTGTGCGATCACGGCGGCGAGCGTCG
>DASYFU010000450.1:0-17335 GCA_036498225.1 Gaiellaceae bacterium
CTCGACCTTGTCGAACTGATGGACGCGGAACATCCCGCGGGTGTCCTTGCCGGCGGCGCCGGCCTCGCGCCGGAAGTTCGTCGAGTAACCGGCGTATCGCAACGGCAGCGAGTCCGCGTCGAGGATCTCGCCCATGCGCATCGCCGCGAGGCCGACCTCGGCCGTGCCCGTGAGGTAGAGCTCGTCGCGCTCGACCTTGTAGATGTTCACCTCGTCGGTTGGAAGGAAGCCGGTGCCGTACATCGCCTCCTCGCGGACGAGCACTGGCGGCAGCACCGGCGTGAATCCCTTCGAGACGAGACGGTCGAGCGCGTAGCGGTAGAGCGCGAGCTCGAGGAGCGCGAGGTCTCCGACGCGGTAGGCGAACCGCGCGCCCGACACCTTCGCCGCGCGTTCCATGTCGATCCAGCCGAACGCCTGCGCGAGATCGAGGTGGTCGCGCACGGGGAAGTCGAACGACGGCGGCTCGCCGACGACCCGGACGACGACCGCGTCCTCGTCGGTGAAGCCGTCCGGCGTTTCGTCGTCCGGTGGATTCGGGATGCGGTCGAGCAGTTCCTTCCGCCGCGCCTCGGCCGCGGCCAACTCCTCCTCGAGCGCCTGCAGCTGCACCTTTACCTGCTCGAGCTCGGCGAGCTGCTCCGGGGTCGGCTTGCCCTTCAGCTTCCGTCGCGCGCGCAGCTCCTCCACCTGCGGTTGCACCGCGAGCACTGCGCGATCGGCCGCGAGCAGCTCGTCGAAAGTCTCGGCCGCGCCCTTGCGCGCGAGCCGGCGCCGGAACTCGTCCGGTTCGTTCCTCGCGGCGCGCAGGTCGATCATGGGAGTGAGTCTAAGGCGGTCGCTCGCGACGCCGACCATAAGAGGACGCGCCGATTCACTCGGCGCGTCCTCTCAGGTAGGCCTCGAGAAGGACGGCGACTCCTTCCTCGTCGACGGATGGGATGACGAGATCGGCGCGCTCGAGGATGTCCTCGTGCGCGTTCGCGACCGCGACCGCGAAGCCGGCCCAGTCGAGCAGCTCCCGGTCGTTCTCGCCGTCGCCGCACGCGACCGTCTGCTCGGGCGTGAAGCGCAGTCGGTCGGCGACGAACTGCAGGCCGGCGCCCTTGCTCACGTCCGGGTGCGCGAACTCGAGGAAGTACGGCAGCGACTTGGAGATGAAGAGCCGGCCGGCAAAGCGTGGCTTCAACTTCGCCTCGAGCTCGTCGAGCGCGTGCGGGTCGCCGACGGCGACGAGCTTTGTCGGATCGGCATGTAGCCAGTCCCGCAGCGGGCCGACCGCGTGGATCTCCAGATGCTGGAAGTCGGCGTACTGCCGCGCCTCCGGCGTCACCTCCGCGACGTAGAGCTCGTCGTCGACGTAGCAGTTGAGATGGAAGCCGAGCGGGACGACGGTGTCGATCACCTCGAGCGCGCGCTCGAGGGGGATCGGCACGTGGCGGAGGAACTGGCCGGTGACCGGGTCGGCGACGACGGCGCCCTGGTAGCAGATGACCGGATCGTCGATCCCGGCCTCCTCGACGTACGGCCGCACGGCGCGGAACATCCGGCCGGTGACGACGATCACATGCACGCCGGTCGCGCGCACGGCTGCGATCGCAGCCTTCGTGCGCGGCCGGAGGACGGCGTCCTCGGCGATCAGAGTCCGGTCGAGGTCGACCGCGAACGCGGCGAGGGGGCGGGGGAAGCCGGCGGGGAGCTCTACGGGATCGTGCCGCCGGTCGACTTCACGACGTAGGCGGCGACGTCGGCGATCTGCTGCGTCGAGAGCGTCTTCTTGAACGACGGCATGGCCGCGCCGCCGTTCGTCACCTGCGCGGTCACGGCGCGGTAGTTCGGCTTCAGCTGGTCGAGGTTCGGCCCGACAGTCCCGGTCGCGTGGGCGGCGGTGAGCGTGTGGCAGGCGGTGCAGCCGGCGCTCTTGAAGACGGCGGCCCCCGCGGCCGGATTGCCCTTGACCTTGAACGCCGGAGTGATCGGGAACGTCGGCGCGGCGGGCGCCTTGCCGACGATCGTCACCGGGGTCGGGCTGACGACGCCCTCGGCGCCGCACCCGGCTAGCACCCCACATGAGAGAACGATGAGAACGACGCGGCGCACGACGCGAGACTCTATCGAGCGGGACTACCATGTGACTCGTGAAGCGCAAGGCGTTCGGACGCGACCGGGGACTGACCCTGAGGATGCTCGCCACGGGCGGGCTGCTCGGCCTGCTCTACGTCGTTTTCGCCGTCGTCCTGCTCAACGTCCTGAACGTCGGCCTCGCGCCGATGCTCGTGATCGTCATCGGGCTCGCCTTCTTCCAGTACTACACGTCGGACAAGCTCGCGCTCGCGGCGTCCGGGGCGAAGATCGTCACCGAGCAGGACGCGCCGGAGCTGCACGCGATGGTGGAGCGGCTGTGCGCGATGGCCGGGATCCCCAAGCCGCGCGTCGCAGTGGTGCCGACCGATGTCCCGAACGCGTTCGCGACCGGGCGCAACCCGAAGCACGCGGTCGTCGCCGTGACCGAGGGCCTCTGGCGCCGGCTCGAGCCGCAGGAGGTCGAGGCCGTCCTCGCGCACGAGCTCTCGCACGTCATCAACCGCGACGTCCTCGTCATGACGATCGCGAGCTTCTTCGCCATGCTCGCCGGCCTCATCACGCGCTGGGGACTCTTCTTCGGCATGTGGGGTGGCGGCTTCGGCGGCGGTGGTGGCGGCCGGAGCAACAACAACAACCAGGGTGGAGTCCCCGTCTTCCTCATCGTGCTCGCCGTGTCGGTGATCACGTACGCGATCAGCTACGTCCTCATCCGCACGCTCTCGCGGTATCGCGAGTACGCGGCCGATCGCGGCTCTGCGCTCATCACGGGCGCGCCCGAGAACCTCATGAGCGCGCTCCAGAAGATCTCGAGTGGCATTACGCAGATCCCGCAGCGCGACCTGCGCGAGGTTCAGGCGATGAACGCGTTCTTCATCATGCCGACCAACTGGCGCCAGCAGATGAGCGAGATCTTCATGGACCACCCGCCGCTCGAGAAGCGCCTCGCCGCGCTCGCAGCGATCGCGCGCGAGATGGGCCGTCCCGTGGCCGCGTGAAAGTGCTGCGCACTTTCAGGCGTTAGAGGTTCCCGCTTCGCGGGAGCGCTCGCGGGCGGAGCCCGCGAGCTTTGATGAGTGTTGGCGATGGTTTGGTTCTGCGCGCGCGGTGGTGGCTATCGCCATCCCCGCGCGCTGGTTCGGCCTCCGCTAACGCTCCGCGTTAGCTCCGGCCTGGGGTCGCTGCGTTGCGCCAGTGTGTGGCAATGCCCCTGGAGTTTCGCTAGTCGTCTTCGGGATCTTGGCTGGCGTCAGCGTCGTCGTAGTCACCGTCCGCGATCTGCATTGCTCGGCGGAAGAGACCGGACGCGATCCAGCCGCGAACGTCTGAACACCGGTACCACATCGACTGCGTCCACTCGGCCTCCGGCGTGTATCCGACCTCCGGCCTGGCGCGTTCCTCAAGTACGTCGTTGATCTCCTCCGGTGTGCTGCGTTCGCGAATCTCCGCCACGATCGCGAATACGCCGAGATCGAGTTCACGGTCAGCTGCCGATCCGCGTGAGTCGAGGAAATCGGCTACGAGAGCATTGAGGCGCTTCTCAACAGCACTCCGGTCGGCCCACACCGCCAAAAAGGTATCGACCGAGGAGGATGACCACTGCCTGCGCCAAGCGCTCGGAATGTCTCTTTGCGACTTACTCGTCGACGAGGTAGCGCGTCTCGTCGAGGTACCGCGTGTGACGCTCTTCGTCGAGCGCTCGGGCCTGGGGGATCTTCAGCGCGAGCAGCAGCTTGAGCCACCAGGGGCCGCCACGGATCGGTGCGATTGCCGGCGGAAGTAGTCGACCGGCGGTGGTGGTGGCTGCGACCCCGATTAGATCGGCGCGTCGAACAACGCCAGCCACCTGCTGAGATCCGGCTCGACCGGGAGCTCTGGCTCGAGCTGGGCCTTCAGCTTCATCTCCTCGGCGTTGTCGCGCTGCTTGTCGCCGCAGGGGACGAACGGCCAGAACGTTCCCGTCTTGAAGCCGTAGATCCAGTACACCGGGTTCTTCCCGCCCTCGAACTTGAACGCCGCCGCGAGCAGTTGGCCGCCGAAGCCCCTCGCTTCGAGCTCGGACGCGACCGTGTGCACGGCCGCCACCTGATCCTCGAGGTCGGGATCGCGCGCGATCACCCACTCGAAGCCGAACGCATCCGTCTTGTGGTCGAGCTTCGTCCCGGCGGACGCTGCGACCGCTTCGAGCAACTGCTCGATCTCCTGCTCCGCGGCCGTGAACTCGCCGGCCGAGAGCGGCTTGAAGATGATGGCGCCGACGCCCGCGGTCTTCAGCGAGCACGCCGTGTCGAGCGTCACCGCAGCCGTGCTGATCGCGAACAGCCGCTCCGCGGCCGGCGCCTTCAGCTTCTTGCGCCCGAAGAGGACGTCGCCCAGGCCCAAGCTACGACTGCTGCTGCTCGGGCGCAGGCGCAGCAGGCTCGGCGTCACCCGCGCCGATCTCCTTCGTCGCACCGTCGCCCGCACCGACTTCGGCCTTCAGCTTGGCGAGCTCGCTGTCCACCTGCGACGACGCCGAGATCTGCGAGAGCTCGCGGTCGAGCTGCGTCTGGTCGCCGGCGCTCAGGTCCTCGAGCGCACCGGAGCTCGTGAGCTCGTCGATCGCCGCCGCGCGCGCCTGCATCTCTTCGGTCTTGCTCTTCGCGCGCTCGATGGCGAGGCCGGTGTCGTTCATCCCGCGGCCGATGCCCGTCGCAGCCTCGCCGACGCGCACCTGCGCCTCGGCGGCCGAGTACTGCGCCTTGAGCACTTCCTTCTGCGAGCGGAACGACTCGATGCGCGTCTCGAGCTGCTGCTGCGACGCGACGAGCTTCTCCTGCTGGTCGGCGAGCCCCTTCACCTGGTCGTCCATGCTCTGCAACTGCTGCTGGGCGACCGCCTTGCGCTCGAGCGCCTGCCGCGCGAGGTCCTCGCGATTCGCGGCGACGGCCTGCCGCGCCTGCGTCTCGAGCTTGACGACGTTCTGCTCGAGCTTCTGCTGCTGCAGCTCGAGCCGCTTCTTCGAGGTAACGACGTCCGCAACGCCGCGCTTGACGTTCTGGAGCTGCTCGAGCATTTGCTCGTACGAGTAGTCGAGCGTCTCGGTCGGGTTCTCGGCCCGGTTGAGTAGCTTCGAGTATTTCGCCTTGACGATCAGCGTTGTGCGTGACAGGAGTCCGGCCATGGGACGTAGCCTATCCCGCGATGCTCATCGAGCGGAACATGCACCCGGATTGGCTCTCCAACGCCTACGTCGTGGCAGACGAGGAGGGCGGGACGGCCGTCTTCGTCGACGCGGGCGCGGATCCCGCACCGCTCGTCGCGGCGCTCGAGCGCTGGGGTGCCGAGCCGGCCGCGGTCCTCCGGACGCACGCCCACCACGACCACGTCGCCTGGGAGGACGAGCTGCGCTCCCGCTACGGCGTCCCGGTCGTGGCGGAGCCGGGGGAGTGGGACTTCGGGGGCATCCACGTCCGCGGCCTGGCCACGCCCGGGCACTCCGACGACATGGTCGCGTTCGTCCTCGGCGAGGAGCTCGTCTTCACCGGCGACACGCTCTTCAAGGACGCGGTCGGCGGCGGCGACCCGAGGCTCGTGCGCTCGTCCGTGATGGACGTCTTCATGGCACTGCCGGATGGGCTCCGCGTCCTGCCCGGCCACACCGACGAGACGACCATCGGCCGTGAGCGCAAGCACAACCCGTTCGTGCGCGTCTGGTCCGGCGCGGAGCCGGAAGGAACGGAGCACGTATCAGTTGGCGGCCGCGGCGCGACGCTGCTCGCCTGGTCTCCGGACTACGACGGCATGGGGAAGGCCTGGGTTCGGTTCGACGACGGCGCTGAGGCGATCGTCGGCGGCTCCCGCGTAACGCGATAGGCCACTCGGTCGTTGTATCGACTCATACCCGAGACCAAAGGGAGGCTCGATGCTCCTGCTCGTGTTGCTGGCCCTGCTCGCGATCATCGCGTTCGGCGTGGGGTTCACCGTTCACTGGCTCTTCGTTGTTGCAGTCGTGCTCGCGCTCGTCTGGTTGATCAGCCTGTTCGCAGGCGGGTCCCGCGGTCGCACGCGCGGCTCCTGGTGGTAACAGCACCAATCCCGGCAGGTCCCGCGGCCACCCCGCGGGACCTGTCCGGAACCGACAGTAGGTTGCCGCTGTGCGCCTGCTCGTCGCCCGTTGCGAAGTCCGCTATTCCGGCCGCCTGAACGCCGTCCTGCCGGAGGCCGTACGGCTGCTCATCCTCAAGGCCGACGGCTCGGTGCTCGTCCACGACGACGCCGGCGGCTACAAGCCGCTGAACTGGATGACGGCGCCGACGGTCGTCGAGGACGAGGGCGATCGCCTCGTCGTGCGCAAGCCGAAGACCGAGGACGTCCTGGAGATCCGCCTCGCCGAGGTGCTGAGCGACGTCGTGCACGACATGGGCGAGTCGGCAGCGCTGCAGAAGGACGGCGTCGAGCGCCACCTCCAGCAAGAGCTCGCCGCCGCGCCCGGAGCACTCGGCGAGGAGCTCACGCTCGTCAAGCGCGATTGGCCGACCGACGTCGGCCCGGTCGACCTCATGTGCAAGGACGCGGCCGGCGAATGGGTCGCGGTCGAGATCAAGCGGATCGGGACGATCGACGCGGTGGAGCAGCTGACGCGCTACGTCGCGTTCATCCGCGAGGACCCGGCGAAGGCGTCGTGTCGCGGCATCCTCGCCGCGCAAACGATCAAGCCGCAGGCGGTCGCGCTCGCCGAATCGCGCGGGTTTCGCTGTGTCGAGGTCGACCTCGCCGTCCTCCGCGGCGAGCGCGAGCCCGACCTCACGCTCTTTGCGGCCTGACGATTGCTTTCAAGTAATCGGCCGGCGGATCGGCGAACAGCGTTGCGACGCCGTCGAGCCCGACCTCGTGCGTCAGGAGCTTCTCCCACGGATGCGCGCCGCTCGCGAGGAACGCGAGTGCCGAACGAACCGTGCGCGGCGTGTGGTGGAAGGCACCGCGCAGCGTCAGCTCGTCGTAGTGGATACGCGTCGCGTCGAGCGCGACCTGCGTCCCGCCCGGTAGGCCGCCGAACAGCAGGACGATTCCGCCGCGGCGCGCGAGCGCGACCGCGTCGCGCCAGCCGTCCTCCGTCCCCGTCGCCTCGATGACGACGTCTGCGCCTGCGCCGTCGCCGGCGGTCGCCGCGAAGTCCGCGGCGAGCGCGCGGCGCTCGGGCCGGCCACCGACGAGCACGACGGAGCCGCCCGCATCGGCCGCGCACGCGCACAGCATCAAGCCGATCGGGCCGGCGCCGAGCACCGCCACGGTGTCGCCTTCGCCGACGGCGGCGCGCTCGACGCCGTGCAGGCAGCACGCGAGCGGCTCGACCATGGCAGCGACCTCGAGCGCGAGCCCGGGCGGAACCGGGAGCAGGTTTCCCTCCGGAACAGCGATCAACTCCGCGTACGCACCGTTCACGAGCGTCCGCCGCTCGCACTGTGCCTCTTCGCCGCGCGTGCACGCCTCGCACGATCCGCACGGGACGGAGTTGACGCCGATGACGCGTCGGCCGGTCGCGACGTCGATGCCGGCGAACTCGTGACCGAAGGGCGCCGGCGGATCGCCGAGCAGCACGGGGTGCCCGCGACGGAACGTCTTCAGGTCGGTCCCGTCGGTGAGCGCGACGTCGACCTGCACGAGGACGTCGCCGGGGCCGGGCACCGGGTCGGGCACCTCGTCGACGCGCACGTCGCCGGGCGCGTACCAGCGCAGTGCTCTCACGGCGTGAAGACGACCTTCAGCGCGCCGCCGCGCCGGTACAAGTCGAGCCCCTCGTCGAAGCGCTCGAGCGGGAGGACGACCGGCTCGGGAACGTCGAGCGTGCAGAGCACGCGTACCGCATCCGCCATCGCCTCCGGTGTCGCCGAGCGGGATCCGTGCACGGTCAGCTCGCGGCGGTAGACCGCGTCGGCGTCGACGACGGCGCCCGGTGCGAAGACGAGCAGCGTGCCCCCGGGCGCGACCCATTCGGCGGCGTCGGCCGGCGCGCAGACGACGACGGCCGGTAGCGGGCCGTCCGGCTCCGGCGCGCAGCGGCGGTCGGCGCGCAGGTCGAGCGCGAACACCTCGTCGCCGCGACGGCGCAGGACGGCGCACCACAGCTGACCGACGAAGCCGCAGCCGAGGACGAGCACCTGGCCGCGCGGAACGAGCTCGAGCGCGCGAAGCACGCACGCGAGCGGCTCGACGTATGTCCCCCGCGCGTCGTCGATCCCGTCGGGGAGCTCGACGCCGTCCGCCGGCCGGACGCGCTCGGCGAACCCGCCCGGCACGATCGTCGCTTCGGCAAAACGCTCACACGTCGACTCGTGGCCGGCGCGGCAGCGCTCGCATTCGCCGCACGGACGGTGATGCACGAGCGCGACCCGCGCACCGTTCACGCGCGCGACCACCTCGTGCCCGAGCACCGTCCCTGCTGGGGCGGAGCCGATCTTCTCGACGTCCGAGCCGCACAGGCCGCAGGCGAGCACTTCTATCGAGGGCTCGGGTACGGGAAGATCCGACAGACGCGGCTCGCCGTACGCGTCGAGAGCCACCGCGCGCATGCGCCGATCATAGGAGGCACCGATGGCAGTCAAGCTCCACCGCTGCAGGAACCTGTGGGTCAAGGTCGGCGGTCACCCGTGCTGGCGCGTGCAGAAGGCGCTCGACGAGGCGGGCGTCGCATACGAGGTCGTCCCCGGCCCCGTGCGCCGGAGCAAGCGCGACAGCATGGAATCGCATACCGGCCAGCGGCTCTATCCGGCGATCGAGTTCGAGAACGGAACGTGGTATCGGGAGCAGTCCGCCGACATGGCGCGGACGATCCGGGACGGCAGGCTGATGGAGAAATCCGGCTAGACTGAACCCCTCGCGGGGCTATAGCTCAGCTGGGAGAGCGCCTGGATCGCACCCAGGAGGTCGGCGGTTCGAGCCCGCCTAGCTCCATCTCGTCAGCCGCCGAGGACCGCGCGGACCACCCGGATGACGATGACGGCCGCGGCCGTTCCGCAGCCGAGCGCCGCGACCGCGGCGAGAAGGACAAGCTGGGGCGGTGCACCTCTGCGTCTCATCGTGTCACCCGGCCGCATGGTCGACGACGAGGGCCGTGAACGGCTGGCCGCCTTTCGGCGTGATCGTGAACGAAAGCCCCCAGTGCCCGACCATGACCAGCGCCGGGGCTTTCCGCGCGTAGATCCCGGGTGCCGTTTCGGCGAGCTGGTACTCCTGCGTCGGCATCTCCATGTCGAGCATGGCGAACGTGAGGGTGATGTTCGCGCCGTCGACCGGCTTGCCGCCGCGCGTGACACGCAGTGCGAACGAGTTGGGTGCGACCGCCCTGTTCGGGCTCACGAGTACCTGCAGGGTGTACCCGTTCTGCTTGACCGTCGAGGCGACCTTGCCGGGGCCGACGTGCGCGAGCGCCGAGCCCACTTCCGCGAACGAGGGCGGCGGCGGGGCGAGACTGGAAAGGATGGCGGCGACGAGGATCGCGCCGGCGACGAGCACCGCCTCCGCAGAGACGAGCCGGCGGAGCAGCCGCGCGGAGGCCTCGCTTGTCTCGGGACGCGAGAGCCCCGGCTTCGTCCGCAGCAGGTTGACCGAGGCGAGGAGCATCGCCGCGAGCAGGATCCCCGCCTTGACGAGGATCGCCTTGCCGTAGGACGTCTGCCACAGCGCCGCGAGGACCGGGAGATGCAGCACCGACGCGCCGACACCGGTGCCGAGGAGCACCATCACCGAGAAGAAGGCCGCGTTGGAGAAGCGCGGGACGCAGACCGCGAGGCCGGCGATGCGTTTCGCGGCCGGGAGGCTGCGCCAGACGACGAGTAGGCCGATCAGCCCGCCGACCCAGATCGACCCGGAGATGAGGTGCAGCCAGTCGAGCGGCACCGCGACGCCCCTCGGCGCGGTTTGCCCTGCGTGGCCGACTGTGCCGGGGAGGACGAGCGTCGCGGCCGCAGCGGCGAGCGCGCCGCTGAGCGAGAGCAGCGAGGCGACCGAGCGACCTTCCCGCTCGGGCCGGTCGGTCCAGATCGCGACCGCTGCTGCCGCGCAGAAGAGCGCGAAGCACAGCTCGAGGTCGACGTAGCCGCGCCCGAACGCCGTCACGCGCCACAGCGGGACGATGCTGCCGAAACTGAGGAACGACCGGAGCGAATCGATCGCGGTCGCCTCTTCGAGATACGCGGGGATCGCGAGCAGGCCGAGGACGGCGGTGATTCCGAATGCGATCGAGAGCGTGCGCAGGCTCGTCCCCTCGACGCGCCGGACGAGCGGTCGCGCAATCAGCACGCGGAGGACGAACAGGCCGATCGCCGCCATCATCGTCAGGAAGGCGAGCCACTTCGCGATCACGAGCTGGGTCGAGGTCGCGCTCCCCGCGATGTGCGGAATCTGGAACTGCGGCGCCGGACCCGCGTTCGGCCCGACCGCGAACGTGAACGCGCCCTGCACCGGATGGCCGTCGACCGAGATCGCGCGCCAGTAGACGAGATACCAGCCCTCGGCGACATGCTTGAGCGGCACGACGAGGGTGTCCGGGTTCGCGGGCGAGCGCGTCACCGGCCCGGTGGTCTCCGACCGGGCGTTGACGTTGGTGACCGAGATGATCGCGAAGCGGGGCTCCACCGCCTCGTCGTACGTCAGCTGCACGCTCGTCGGAGGCGTGTTGACGATGACGCTCGCGGCCGGGACGGTTTTCACGAGGTAGGCGTGCGCGGCCGCCGCCGCAGGCAGCACGAGTGCCAGGCCTGCGGCGACGACTGCGACGACGAGACGACTGCGCGACCTCACGTCAGTGACCGGCCTCCACGCGAGAACAGCGCGATGCCGCCGAGCAGGAGGCCGAGCGCGCCGAGCACGAGTGCGACGATCGTCAGCGTCGAGGTCCCGCCGCCGCTCACCGAGCTCACCACGTCGATCGTGGGCGCCGGCGCGGCCGCCGACTCGGGCCCGGACCAGTCGACGATCGAGCCGTCCGAGTAGGTCTGCTGCACGTGGAAGGTGTACGTCCCCGCCTTCGCCGGCTGCGCGAGGAACTGGAAGAGCGAGTCCTCCTCGGTCGGAACGTGACCTCCCGTCCAGGTGACCTGCGTGATCACGGCGTTATTGCCCGATCCCGTCGACTGCTCGACGCGCGTCCAGCCCGGGCTCGGGACGAACGAGTCGATCGAGAATCCCGTCGGCAGCGTCAGGACGATCTTCGTCGTGAATGCGTTCGCCTTCTCGGTCGGAATCGCGAGGCTGTAGAGCTGCAGCTCGTTCGCCAACGACACCGAAGGGCTCATCCGCGCGTGCGCGGAAGCGGATGCCGCGAGGACGAGCGCGACAACACCGCCAACGAGGGTCGCAAGAACTGGTTTACGCATGGTGGCTCCTCGCCAAAGAGTTGGACAGGTCGACGCGGCCGAACGCCGCGTTCGCAGAGCCGGCGGCCTGCCGGCGACGGCTCGTCTACGCCGTCAGAGGAGGAGCGCGATCGGCGGCCAGTCCGGCAAGCGGCGTTCGCCTTGCCAGGACGACGAGCGCGGGGCGCCGGGGACGCGACCGCGGCTGCCGCACCACGACGACTGCTGGCCGTCGTGCAACGACGCCTGCGACGACCGTCGCCGTCCGCAGCAGCACCGCGGCGACGAGGTACGCCGCCACGCCGAGCGGCACCTGCAGCACGAGACCGCGCCAGAACGACGGCTCGAGCACCGTCCACCAGGGGAACACGCCGGAGGTCAGAAAGCGCTCGATGTGCTCCTGCAGCAAGAACCCCAGCATCGGGATGAAGAGGAACACCCATGCCGGCAGGTTCCGCACGGGACGGCCGCGCGCCTTGTCGAGCACGGTCACTGCGAACGCGATCGCCTGAACCGCGCTGAGGAATCCGATTGCGGCCGGCGCGTACGCGAGATATCCGTGACCGCTACTTGCGAGCGCGGTGAGTCGCAGTCGCGCGACCGGATACGCCCACCAGTACGCGATCCCGTGCGCCAGCTGCGATCCGACCACGATCGCGGGCAGTACGAGCAACCAGGTGAGGCCGCGGCGCACTGCTCGGCATTGTCTCAGAACCGGCGGAGCGTGCGGTTAGTCCTAGGACTGCCACGCGAACGGCGAGGCCGTTCGCGGCTGCTGCGCGAGCTGCGCCTGCTGCATCGCCCACGCGGCCTCGTATTGCTGCAGCCGCTCGTACGCGGCCGTGAGGCTCTCGGTCGTGGACGCGAGCTGGCTCCGTGCCTGCGCGAGCTCGGCCGCATGCGCGTCGCGCTCGGCCTCTGCCTGCCGCGCGGCCGCGAGATCGACCTCGAGAGCCGGGATGCGGGACGCGTCCAGTCGTGCGTTCGCCAGGTCCGACTCGAGCTGCGCGATCTTCGACTCCGCCTCTTCGAGCGAGCTGCCGGCGGACGCCGCCGTGGCGAGCTCGAGCTCGAGCGCCTCGATCTTCGCGTTGGCCGCCTCGAGCGCCTCGTTCCGCGCGGGTACGAACGGAGCCGGCTCCGGCACGTGCAGGGCGACGACCTCAGCTTGCGGAGCGTCGACCTGGACCTCCGCCGCCTCGGCCGCCGGCTGCTGCTGCTCGGTCCACGAGGCAGCGAGCGGCACGGACGCGGGCGGGCTGACAGGCGGGAATGCGACGAGACCCGGCGTGCCGAACCCGGTGGAGAGACCGAACTCGGTCTTGACGAGGCCGCCCTGCTGCGTCGCGAGCGCCTGCGCGATCGTCGCCGCGGTGACGTAGCTGAGACCGATCAATACCTGTCCAAGCGGCAGGCCGCTGCGAGCCTGCTCTGCGAGTGCCGCATCGAGCTGCTGATCGGTCAGGTGCCCGCGCTCGACGAGCAGCTGCCCGAGGGGGGAGGGGGCCGCTTCGATTTCCCGTTCAGGCACCAGGGCACCGCCCGTGCCAAGCGCATCGAACATGGATCGTCTCTTTCGCCGCAGTTACGTTGTTGCCGCAGATGAAGGGTCGTCGAAAACGCGTCTCCAGCCGCCACCTGTTCGAGGGATCCGTGGTGTGAAACGCGTATGGGTTTTCCTCTTCTGCGCCGCCGTTCTCGCCGGCTGCGGCGGTAGCAGCACCGGCGGCGGCAAGCACTCGGTGGTCGTGCCCGCCTACGGCGAGCATCCCGCGACGACCGTCTCGGCCGCGCCGAGCCCGGCCGCCTGCGCGGCGGACGCGCGGATCATCGCCCGCGATGCGGTCGCGCTCGTCGAGCACTCGACAGGGACCACGGCGTATCCCGCGGACCTGTACTACACGATCATCCGCGAGGACCTCGCCGACTTCGAAGCACGCTCGTGTGAGGCCGACCTCCTCGGGCCTCCGCTCCGCGCGCGCCTCACACCGAAGCAGCGGGCGGTGCTCGTCGACGCCCTGCCGCGCACGTTGGCGGCCGTCATTCGCGCGGGGCTCGCGACGGCCTCGTGACCCGGTTGATCTCGATCGTCGCCGCCGCTCTGCTCGCCGGGGCGCCGGCGAACGGACGCCCCGTCGTGGTCGGCGCCGAGCACGACATCGCCGGGTTCAACACCGCGCTGAGCTGCTGCGACGACCAGTGGGCCTCGTGGATGGGAGCGGAGGAGGCTCTGCGCGGCGCATTCACGCAAGCACCGAACGGCCGATGGCAGAACGAGCTCGTGTCGGCGGCGTCCGCGAACGCCGCCGGCGTCACGTACACGATCAAGGCGAACGCGACGTGGTACTGGGGTGGACGAAAAGTCCCGGTCACCTATCGCGATTTCGTCTACACGCTCCAGCAGGTCGACGACCCGAACAACCAGGTCGCGGATCGCTCCGGGTACGCCAACCTCGACCCGACGCGATACAGGCACACCGGAGAGAAGCGCGTCACGTTCTTCTGGAAGACGACGAACTGCACGGCCGACTTTCCGTGTGGCCGGTACGGAAACTGGCAGAGCCTGTTCTCGAGCCTCTACCCGTCGTTCGCCCTGCGCGGAATGAACTTCAACACGATGTGGACGTCGTGCATCTGCGGAAACGACGGCAAGCCCGTGGCCGACGGGCCGTACTACGTCGCCCGTTATGCGAGAGGCGCCGGCTCGGTCCTCGAGGTCAACCCGTTCTGGGCCGGAGCGAGGCCCTCCATCCGGGAGATCGACTTCAAGGTCCTCTCCGGCACGGCGTCGGAGGTGCAGGCCGTCCAGGCGCATCAGGTGGACCTCGTCGTGCCGACGTTCGGCTCGTACCTCAGTCAGGTGAAGAACGCCGCCGGGTTCACGTTCTCGGAGATCCCCGGCTACGAGGGCGAGCATCTCGAGTTCCGGGTGGGGACCGGTGCATCGAACGCGCTCCTCCGCGCGCCCTTCATCCGTCAGGCGATCGCGCTCGCGACCGATCGCACGTCGATCGTCGGCGCGGTCTACGGCGACCTCGCAGCTGGCATCCCCGCGACGAACGACGCGCTTTACTTTCCGACCGAGGCCGGCTACGCGCCCGACTTCAAGCAGTGGAGCTTCGACCCGAAGAAGGCGCTCGCGCTCATGGCGAGGCACTGCACCGGGGGTCCCACGTCGGTCGATCCAGCGAGCACGGCCATCTGGCAGTGCTCGGGCCTGCCGGCGACGTTCAACTGGACGTGGCCGGCAGGCGACACCGTCGGCGCCGTCACCGAGGCGGTCGTGAAGGCGGAGCTCCGGGCGATCGGGATCCAGATCGTCGACCACCCGGTCGCGGCCAACCTCTTCTACGGCTCGACCGGGATCGCGTCCGGCGACTACGACATCGCCGAGTTCGTCGAGACCGCAGGCGGCGATCCCGGCGACTGGTACGACACCTACCGGTGCGGCGGCCCCGTCAACTTCACCGGCTTCTGCAGCCGGAAGGTCGACGCGCTCCTCGCGGCGGGGGCTCGGGAGACCGATCCGTCCCGGCGCACGCGGGACTACCAGGCGGCCGACAAGGCGCTGGCGACCGCCGTTCCGGCGCTCCCGCTCTACCAGCGGCCGGCCGTGCTCCTCCGGCGGGCGACCCTGGCCGGGGTGGTCGACAATGCCGGCCCGGCCGGCCCGTTCTGGAACGTCGAGCGCTGGCGCTGGGGCCGTTGACTAACTCTTGGCAGCCTGGAACGTCGTAGAGAGAGACCACGATGCTCCTGCCCGCTCTGCCCAGAGGTTGTCAGCAGGCGCGCGAGGGTGTGTCGCTCAGGCTCGACGGTGAATTGTCGGAGCTGGGGTCGACGCGCCTCGCGAACCACCTGCGCCATTGCGAAGCCTGCTCCGCGTACGCCGCGGAGCTCGAAGCGATCGCGGATGGCCTGCGGTCCGCCCCCTTCGAGCACCCGGGGCCGCAGGTGCTGGTGCGCGGGGCAACTCCGCGCACGCGCATCGCGCCGCTCGTGGCGGGGGCCGCCGCAGTCATCGCGGCGCTGGCTGCGAGCGTCGGCGGTCTGCTCCATGCCCCGAGCTCGACCCCGCCGGAGTCGACGCTTTCGGCGCCCGCACTGGCGCTGAGCGACTCGGCCATCCTGCGGAGTCTCGGGCCGCTCGGCCTGGCTGCGCGGGACCGTCAGAGCCGCGGCGGGCCGACGCCGGTCTGAGCCCACTGGAAGTTCCGGAGGCGGCTAACTAAGCTACCGAGCCGTCGTCTTATGGACCTAAGCGGGGCGCCCTGACCGGGCGTGGGAGAGAGCAGCGCCGCCGACGATCGGCCTCCCGGCGCACACAAGACGGAGGGAATCGATGCATAGACGTTTCTGGGCGCTCGCCCTCGTGGGAGCCGCCACGGTTGCGCTCGCGGCGTCCGCGAGTGCGACCGCGAAGACTGCGGCGCAGCGGACGGCGGAGCTGAGGGCCGCCCCCTTCGCCCAGTCGTGGGCGAAGGTTCCGAGGACGACGGCGGGCCGCAAGGCCAGCTCGGTCGTCGTGCTCGGCGACGAGCAGGACCCGTCGGGCTTCAACGTCCTCCAGGCCACGCAGAGCTCGGCCTGGGCGGCGTACGAAGAGACGCCCGTCATTCGCGGCGCATACATCATCGACGATCAGGGCGGCTACCACATGGACCTGATCTCGGGAGCGGTCGCGAACAAGACGAGCCTCACGTTCACGATCCGTCCTGACGCGAACTGGAACTGGGGCGGCCGGAAGCTTCCGGTCACGGCTCAGGACTTCCAGTACACGCTCCAGCAGCTCCTGAACCCGAACAACCAGGTCACGTCCAACACGGGCTACATCAACATCGACCCGTCCAGGACGAAGATGTCCGGGACGAAGAAGATCACGTTCTTCTGGCGCACCTCGTGCCCGGCGGGCACGGAGACGGCGGGGACGTGCGCGGTCGGCCCGTTCGTCGACTATCGCGACCTCTTCGGGACGATCTATCCGTCGAAGGCGCTTGCCGGCCTCGACTTCAACACGCTGTGGGGCAACTGCATCTGCGGCAACGACGGCAAGCCGATCTCGGACGGCCCGTTCATCCTCACCAACTGGACGAAGGGCGCCGGCACGACTGAGAAGGTCAACCCCTTCTGGTACGGCAAGAAGCCGGGCCTGAAGGAGATCGACTGGAAGTTCACCGCCGACACGAACACCGAGATCCAGGCAATGCGCGGCGGCGAGCTCGACGCGATCTATCCGTCGCCTCAGACCGCGCTGTCGCAGCTCGTGAATCAGCCCGGCCTCGTGTACAACACGAACCGCGCCTACATCATGGAGCACATCGACGTGCAGCAGGGCCCGAAGGGCAACCCGCTGCTGAAGCAGCCTTGGATGCGTCAGGCGATCTTCATGGGGATCAACCGCGTCGCGCTGATCAAGGCTCTCTTCAGCTCGTACGCCCCCGGCACGAAGCCGCTGAACAGCCTCGAGTACATTCTCGGGCCTGCGGCGCATCCGGACTTCGCGAAGTGGTCGTCTGCACCTGGCAAGGCGCTTGCTCTTCTGAAGGCGCACTGCACGGGCGGCCCGTCGAAGCCGACGCGCGGCAACACCGCCATCTGGACGTGCAACGGCACGAAGGCGGAGTTCAAGTACTACACGACGACCGGCAACTCCCGCCGCGCGACGAGCACGCTGATCTGGGAGCAGCAGCTCGGTGCGATCGGCATCCAGATCGATCCGGTGTTCCAGCCGGGCCCGGCAGTGCTGTTCGCCCAGACGCTGCCGTCGCACAACTACGATCTGGCCGAGTACGCGTACGTGTTCGGTACGCCGGATCCCTCCGGTAACGACAGCGTGTACAAGTGCAATAGCCCGGGCAACTTCACGAGCTACTGCAACGCGACCGTCGACAAGCTGCTCGCCTCCGCCGACTCGGACT
>DASYFU010000451.1:0-3097 GCA_036498225.1 Gaiellaceae bacterium
AGCATCGCGTTCGCGACGTCGCCGACGTACACGTAGTCGCGCGTCTGCGACCCGTCGCCGAAGATCGTCGGCGTTCCGCCGTTGCTCAGGAGGCCCATGAAGATGGCGACGACGCCGGCCTCTCCGTGCGGCTGCTGCCGCGGCCCGTACACGTTGCCGAGGCGGAGCGAGACGTGCGACGCGTCGTACAGCCGGTTCCACGTCGCGAGGTACTCCTCGCCGCACAGCTTCGACGTCCCGTACGGCGCGAGCGGACGGAGCGGCGCGGACTCCGGCGCCGGGCCGTCGCATTCGCCGTATGCGGCCCCGCCGGACGAGGCGAACACGACCTTTGCACCGTGACGGCGCGCCGCCTCGAGCACGCGGATCGTGCCGAGGACGTTCACGTCAGCGTCCACCGCAGGCTTCTCGACCGAGACGCGCACGTCCGCCTGGGCGGCGAGATGGAACACGACCTCGGGACGCACAGCGTCGAAGACCGCGTCCGGCTCGCGGATGTCGGCGACGTGCAGCTGCGCTGTAGCCGTGACGTTCTCGCGCGATCCCTTGGAAAGGTTGTCGAGCGCGTGCACTTCGTCCCCGCGGGCCAGGAGCGCATCGACGAGGTTCGAGCCGATGAAGCCCGCCCCTCCGGTCACGATCGCCCGCACCTGCGTATCGTAGGCACGACGTGTTCGTGACCTTCGAGGGAGTCGACGGATCGGGGAAGTCGACGCAGGCGGAGCTCCTCCGTGACGCGCTCGTAGCCGAAGGGCGCGAGGTGGTGTTGACGCGCGAGCCCGGCGGCACGGAGGTGGGCGAGCGGGTGCGCGAGCTCGTGCTCAACGGCCCGGCGATGACGCCCTGGGCCGAGGCGGCGCTCTTCGCGGCGGCGCGCGCCGAGCTCGTCGCCACGGTCATCCGTCCCGCGCTCGACCGCGGCGCCGACGTCATCGCCGACCGCTACGTCGACTCGTCGCTCGCCTACCAGGGGATCGCGCGCGGCGTCGGCGTCGAGCACGTGCTCGAGCTGAACCTGCACGTCGTGCAGGGGCTGATGCCGGACGTCACCGTGCTGCTCCTGCTCGATCCCGACGCGGCGGGTCGCCGCGTCGCCGAGCCGGATCGTCTCGAGCGCGAGGGCGCGGACTTCCACCGGCGTGTCGACGCCGCCTACCGCGAGCTGGCGGAGCGATTCCCCGAGCGCATCGTCGCGCTCGACGGCGCGCAGCCGCCGGACGTGCTGTCCGAGGTGATCCTTGAGCGACTTCGAAGCCGTATCTGAACAGCACGAGGCGAAGCGCCTGCTCTCCGCAGCGCTCGCCGAGGGACCCGCGCATGCGTATCTCCTGCACGGCCCGTCCGGCGTCGGGAAGCGCGACCTCGCGATCCTGTTCGCGGCCGAGCTGCTCGGCGATCACGCTCGCGTCGAACGGCGCACGCATCCCGACCTGTATGTGCTCGAGCCGCTCGGCGACCAGATCCGCATCGACGACATCCGCACGCTGCGCCACGACCTGCACATGCGCCCGTTCGAGGCGTCGCGGCGCGTCTACCTCGTCTTCAGCGCCGACACGATGAACGAGGACGCAGCCGACGCGCTGCTGAAGGATCTGGAGGAGCCGCCGCCGTACGCGGTCATCCTCCTCATCGCCGACGACCTCGGCCCGCTCCCGGAGACGATCCGGTCGCGCTGCCAGCTCGTGCCGTTCCGTCGCCTCTCGGAGACCGCGGTGCGCGACGCGGTGCGCGCGCGTGCGCCCGAGTTGCCGGACGACGAGGTGATCACGGTCGCGCGGGTCGCGGGCGGACGGCTCGATCGTGCGGAGCGCCTGCTCGATCCGGCCGCGCAGCAGCGGCGTGAGCAGTTGCTCGGGGTCGCGCGCGCGACGTACCTCGATCCGGAGTTCGATACCGGCATCGGCGCGGAGACGATCCTCGCCGGCATCGGCGAGCGCGGCGAGGAGGCGAAGGCGCGGGCGGAGGAGTCGGTCGCCGTTCTCGAGCTGACCGGCCGCGAGGCCGAGCAGCGGCTGCGCCGCGCGCAGCGCGGAGCCGAGCGCGACGAGCTCCTGGCCGTGCTCGAAGAGCTCGAGTGGTGGTACCGCGATCTCGTGGTGGCCGCGGTCGGCGCCGAGGACGCCGTCGTGCACGTCGACCGGCTGCCGGAGCTGCGCGAGGACGCGACGCGGGAGCGGCTCCCGGCCGCGGAGGAGGCGTGCGAGGCCGTGCGGGAGGCCTGGCGCGAGGCGGAGGAGTTGCAGCTCTCCATGCCGCTCGCGGTCGAGGCGCTCCTCATCCGGCTGCGCCGGGCCTTCGCGGGGACGCCCTTACCGGCACGAGCGCTTTCTTAATTCCCCCTTTCGAGGTTGCCGAGAGCGACGACGGCGCGGAAGATGTGGCGACTGTTTTCCACAGGCAGGGGGGCACCGTGGCGGCAGTTCCGTCCAGAGGTCGTGCAGCGGGTGCCGTCGCGCCCGAGGCAAAGCTGACGCAGGCGCTGTACGAGCGCCACGCGACGCGGATCTTCCGCTACTGCCTGCACCAGCTCGGCTCCCGCGAAGAGGCCGAGGACGCCGTGCAGAGCACGTTCCTGAACGCGTTCCGCGGCGTGAAGCGCGGCGTCGTGCCCGAGAACGAGTCCGCCTGGCTCTTCAAGATCGCCGAGAACGTGTGCCTGTCGCGCCGGCGCTCGACGTGGCGGCGTGACCGCGTTGAATCGCCTGCCGACTTCGGCGTCGTCGAGGAGCTGACCCCGGCGCCGAGCCGCCTCGCGGACGAGCTGCTGGGACTCCAGGACGTACTCGAACAGCTGCCCGAAAGCCAGCGCCGCGCGATCCTCCTGCGAGAATGGCAGGGCCTGTCGTACCGCGAGATCGCCGACGAGCTCGGGCAGTCGCAGGCCGCCGTCGAGACGCTGCTCTTCCGCGCCCGCCGGAACCTCGCCGCGAAGCTCGAGCGCGTCCGCGCCTCGAACGACGCCGGCTCGATCTTCGCGTTCCTGAAAAGCCTGCTCGTGGGGAGCACCGTCAAGGTGGCTGCAACGGTCGTCACCGTGGCGACGACCTCGGTCGTGGCCTCCACGCCGGCCGCCCGCCACACGGTCGTCCACGTCGTG
>DASYFU010000452.1:0-5315 GCA_036498225.1 Gaiellaceae bacterium
CGTCTGGTTCAGCGAGACGGACGCGTGCGCGGCGCCGAGCGCCTCGTCGACGTGCTGCATCGGCAGACCGGTCGCCTCGGCCAGCTCGTCCTTCGTCGGCTCGCGGCCGAGCTCGACCTCGAGCCGCCGCGCTGCGCGCGACAGCTTCTGCTGACGCTCGACGACGTGAACCGGGACGCGGATCGTGCGCGCGTGGTTCGCGACCGCGCGCTGCACCGACTGGCGAATCCACCAGGTCGCGTACGTCGAGAACTTGTAACCACGGCGCCAGTCGAACTTCTCGACCGCGCGGTTGAGACCGAGCGTCCCCTCCTGGATCAGATCGAGGAACGGAACTCCGAGACCGCGGTAGCCCTTCGCGATCGACACGACGAGCCGCAGGTTCGACTCGATCATGCGCCGCTTCGCCGTCGGATCGCCGCGCTCGATCCGCTTCGCGAGCATGACTTCCTCGGCCGCGGTGAGCAGCTTGTGACGGCCGACATCGGCCAGGAACAGCTGCAGGCTGTCGGCCGCGCCCGACATCGCCGCGCTCGCCTCGAGACGCGCCGCCTCTTCCTCCGCCGCCTTCTCGGCAGCGTCGGCGGCGGCGGCAGCCTCGGCGACCGCCTTCGGTGCGCCGATCTCGAGCCCGATGCGCTCGAGCTCGGTCGTCAGCTCTTCGATCTCCTGGTCGTTGAGGTCGAGCTCGACGGCGAACGCCTCCAGCTCGGCGGGCTCCAGGTAGCCCCGCTCCTGCGCCGTCTCGACGAGCGCGCGCGCCTGGTCGGTCTCGAGCAACTCGTGCAGCTGGTTCTGGCTCAGCTCTCGTCAGTCCTCTCTGGGCGCTGCTTCGACTGGGTCAACGAACCTTCTCACTCTACGAGGGAAACCCTCCCGATGCCAGAGGACCCTCCTGGCCCCGGCCCTACGAGACTTCGAACGGCGTCTCGCTCCTGCTTATTCCGCCGCTGCGGGCTCCGCTTCCTGCTCTTGCCCCTTCGCCGGCGTCGTCCGGACAGGGAAGTCGAACTCGACCTTGCCCTCATCATTTAGGACGAGCCGCGCCCGGAACGGTTTGTTGTTCCGTGAGCGGAAACCGGATAAAACCTCGCGCGTCTTGCCTTCCTCGAGCAGCTGCCGCGCGAGCTCGGGCGTGATCGTGCGTCCTGCCACGCGCTTCCAGATGACGTAGCCGCAGCCGGTCTCCTCGCGGTTCTTCCAGCTCGTGCACCCGTATGCGCGGGAGTTCTCGCGGATGATCTCGCCGGTCTCGGCGCCGCAGCGCGGGCACAGCCCGAGCTCGACGCGCTCCGGCCGGAGCTGTTCCTTGTCGAGCGCCTCGATCTGCCCGACGATCTCCTTCGTGAAGTTCGCGATCTCGTCGATGAACGCGCCGCGGTCACCGGTGCCGTGCTCGATGTCGGAGAGCTTCTTCTCCCACGAGCCGGTGAGCTCGGGCGAGGTGATCTTGTGCTCCTCGAGCATCGTGATCACCTGCAGGCCCTTCGGCGTCGGCTGGAGGTCGCGGCCGACGCGCTCGATGTACTCGCGCCGGATGAGCGTCTCGATGATCTCTGCGCGCGTGGCCGGCGTCCCGAGGCCGGACTCCTTCATCGCCTCGCGCAGCTCCTCGTCGTCGATGAGCTTGCCCGCGGTCTCCATCGCCGACAGCAGCGTCGCCTCCGTGTAGCGCGGCGGCGCTTTCGTCATCTTGTCCTCGCGCTCGGCCGCGAGGCAGCGAACGGTCTGGCCCTCCTGCAGCGTCGGCAGCTCGCCGCCTTCGGAGTCCTCGTCCTCGGATTGCTTCTCCGCGTCGGGCTCGAGCCCGTAGACGCCGCGCCAACCGGCTTCGAGCGTGATCTTGCCGCGCGTGCGGAAGCTCTCGCCCTCCACCTCGGTCACGACGGTCGTGCGCGCGTACCGCGCAGGCGGATGGAAGACCGCGAGGAAGCGACGCGCGACGAGATCGAAGATGCGTCGCTCGTCCGGTGTGAACTTCTCGACGTCGTGCGGGACGTCGGTCGGAATGACCGCGTGGTGATCCGTGACCTTCGCGTCGTTGATCACGCGCTGGAGCGGAAGCTGGTCGAGGCGGATCACGTACGTCGCGGCTTCCCGATAGTCGGGGACGTCCTGCAGCGTCGAGGCGACGATCTTCAGCTGCGGCACCATGTCGCCGGACAGATAGCGGGAGTTGGTGCGCGGATACGTGATCGCCTTCTTGCCCTCGTACAGCGACTGCGCCGCCTGCAGCGTGCGGCGCGCGCTGAACCCGTAGCGGCGGTTCGCGTCGCGCTGGAGCGACGTCAGGTCATACAGGAGCGGCGCGCGCTCGGACTGCTCCTTGCGCTCGACCTTCGTGATCGTGCCGTCCTTGCCCGAGACCTTCGAGACGATCTCGTCGGCGCGCTCGACCGCCTTGATGCGCGTCTCGTCACCCTCGAACCAGATGCCCTGGTACGGCGGCTGGAACGCGGCGTGCACGAGCCAGTACGGCTCGGCGACGAACGCCTGGATCTCGCGCTCGCGCTTCACGAGCATCGCGAGCGTCGGCGTCTGCACGCGCCCGAGCGAGACGACGCCGCCGACCCACGCGCGCCCGCGGATCGTCGCCGCGCGCGTCGCGTTCATGCCGACGATCCAGTCCGCTTCCGAGCGCGAGCGTGCGGCCTGCTCGAGCGGGTTCATCTGCTCACCGGGACGCAGCCGCTCGAAGCCCTCGCGGATCGCCTGCTTCGTCATCGACGAGATCCACAGGCGCTGCACCTGCTTCGGGTCGCCGTCCTTCTTCTTCAGCGACTGCCGGTACATCTCGTAGATGTACGCGAAGATCAGCTCACCCTCGCGGCCGGCGTCGCAGGCGTTGATGAAGTCGGAGACGTCCTCGCGCTTCATCAGCTTGAGGATCAGGTTCAGCTGCTTCTTCGACTTCGCGTCGCGCGGGACGAGGTGGAAGTCCTCCGGGACGATCGGGAGGTCGGCCATCTTCCACTTCTTGAACTTCTCGTCGTACTCCTCGGGGTCGGCGAGCTGCACGAGGTGCCCGACGGCCCACGTGATGACGTATTCGTCCGATTCGAGGAAGTCGTCGATCTTCTCGAACTTGCCGGGAAGCGCCGACGAGAGGTCGCGCCCTACGGATGGTTTTTCTGCGACGACGAGCGTCTTGGCCATAGATTCACCATAGCGTGAGGCCCACTCGTACCTACAGCGTCATCGCGGCGCTCAGCTGGCCGATCCTCGTGGGGCTTTTCCGGTTACACGCGCGTGGGCGCGAGAACATACCGCGCGAGGGCGGAATGGTGCTCGCCTGTAACCACGTGTCCAGTTTCGACCCGTGGCCGCTCGGAATGCCGCTTTGGCCGCGCCGGTTTCTGCGCTTCATGGCGAAGTCGGAGCTGTACTGGTTCCCGCTCACCCTCATCCTCAACGGCGCGGGCGCATTCCCCGTCCGGCGCGGCCAGGCGGACGCCGAAGCGATCGAGACAGCCGTGCGTCTCGCGCGCGAAGGGAACATCGTCGTGATGTTCCCGGAGGGGACGCGCCGGCGAAAAGGGCTCGTGAAGCGGTTCGAGGCTCGGCCGCGCAGCGGCGCGGCGCGCATCGCCCTCGAGGCGGGCGTCCCGCTCGTCCCGGCGGCGGTGAGCGGCACCGACCGGCTGCTCCGGCTCGGCCCGCTGCATGTCGCGTACGGCGCGCCGGTCGACATCGACGACCTGCGCGGGCACGACGTGCGCGAGGCGGCGCTGGAGGCGACCGACCGGCTGATGGCGCGCATCCTCGAGCTGGAAGCGTCGCTCTGAGCACGCTCCTCGTGATCGACGGCGACTCGTTCGCGCACCGCGCGTACCACGCGCTGCCGAAGTCGATCCGCCTCAACGCAGTCGTCGGCTTCACGAACATGCTCACCCAGCTGTGGAAGGCGGAGGAGCCGGACGCCGTGCTCGTCGGCTGGGACACGCTCAGCGTGCCGACGTACCGGCACGAGGCATTCGCGGCCTACCAGTCGGGACGCATCTTCGAGGACTCGATCCTCGAGCAGCTCGATGTGCTGCCGAACGTCGTCCGCGCGTGCGGCTTCGCCGCCGCGAAGGCGGACGGCTACGAGGCGGACGACTTTCTCGCCGCCGCCGCCGCCGCGAAGACGTGGCCGGGCGACGTGCTCGTCGCCACGTCCGACCGCGACGCGTTCCAGCTCGTGTCCGACCGGGTGACGGTGCTGCAGCCGACGCGCGGCGTCAGCGAGATCGCGCGGATCGGGCCGGCCGAGGTGCGCGAGCGCTACGGCGTCGAGCCCGAGCAGGTGCCCGATCTCATCGCCCTGCGCGGCGACCCGTCGGACAAGCTCCCGGGCGCTCGCGGCATCGGCCCGAAGAAGGCGGCCGACGTCCTCCGCGAGTTCGGCTCGCTCGAGGCGGCCCTCGCCGCCGGTCGGTTCGCGACCGAGGCGGAGGACTTGCGCCTGTACCGGCGAATCGCAGCGATGGACGCCTCTGCTCCTCTTCCTCCCCTCGCACCTCAGTCACCTACCTGGGTGGAGGCGTCCACCTTCGTTCGGGGCCTCGGCCTCAACGCGCTGGCCGACCGGCTAGCGTCCTTGGCATGAACGAGTGGCTGTCGCGCCAGGCGGACGCGCTCGGCGTGTCCGGGCTGAGCGACGCGGACGCGACGACGCTGCTCGACCTCGCGCGGATCGCGGCACACGAGAGCGGCGACCGGACGAACGCACCGCTCCTCTGCTACCTACTCGGCCGCGCGGGCGGAGAGCTCGACGCGCTCGCCGAGATCGTCCGATCGACGTCCTGAGCCACCCCGCGCTCGCGCGCCTCCATCCCACCGGCCACCATCCCGAGCGGCCGGAGCGGCTCGCGGTGCTGCTCGACGGCCGGCGCGCGTGGATCGAGGGGCGCGAGGCGACCGAGGACGAGCTCCTTCTTGTTCACACGCGCGAGTACATCGATCGGGTCCGTGCGATCGAGACGCCGACCTGGCTCGACGGCGACACGATCGCGACCGAGACGACGTTCGAAGCGGCGTCTCTTGCGGCGGGGACGGCGATCGAGGCGGCGCGGCGCGGAGGCTTCGCACTCGTGCGCCCACCGGGCCATCACGCGCTCCCCGACCGAGCGATGGGCTTCTGCATCTTCAACAACCTCGCGATCGCCGCGCGCGCATCCGGCTTCGACCGCGTCGCGATCGTCGACTTCGACGTCCATCACGGAAACGGGACGCAGGCGACGTTCTGGGACGACGACAGCGTGCTCTTCGTCTCGCTTCACCAGTGGCCGTTCTATCCGGGGAGCGGGGGCCCGGACGAGCAGCGCGAGACGACC
>DASYFU010000453.1:0-5719 GCA_036498225.1 Gaiellaceae bacterium
AAGGTCGCCCAGACGATGAAGAGCAAGAACCTCACTCCGGGCGGGGCGCCGATCTGCCTGTCGCCCGACTGGGCGCGCATGCTCGCGTTCGTCTACCAGGCGGGCGGCTCGCTCTCGAACATCACGTCGCCGGCGGCCGCCGCCGCGGTGAACTTCTACGTCGGTCTGCTGAACAAGGGTCTCGCCGAGACGCCGACGCAGCTCGGAGTCGACTGGTGCGGCACCGCGCTCGGCAAGGGCAAGTCCGCGATCATCTTCGAGGGCAACTGGTTGCTCCCGTTCATGACGTCGACGTACCCGAAGGTGTCGTATGGCATCTTCCCGATGGTCAAGGACAAGACCGGCGGCAACCTCGCCTTCACCGTCTCGTACTCGATGGCGAAGGACTCGCCGAACAAGCAGGCCGCGTGGACGCTCCTCTCGTGGCTCGTCGGCAAGCAGGGTCAGACGCTGTGGATGTCGAAGGGCCTCGCACTGCCGTCCCGGAGTGACGTCAAGGCGATCGGCGGCCGGAAGAACTTCCTCGCCGCCGCTCCGTACGCGGTCGGCTGGGGGTTCGGCAACCCGAACTTCTCCAGCGCGTACACGGTGATGAACAACGACCTCACCGCGGTCATCGCCGGCAGCAAGTCGGTGTCGTCGATGCTCTCGGACATCGCCTCCGCCCTGAAGGGCGGCTGACGCCGAGGTAACCCGTCGTCCCCCCGCGCGGCGCGCCGCGCGGGGGGACACTTCCCGCTATGGCAACCGCGAGCCAAGCCGTCGCCCCGACCCGGTCAACGATGTTCGGGGTCCGCCTGCGCGAGGCCGGTTGGGGCTACGGCTTCGTCGCCGTGCCCATCACGGTGTTCGGGCTCTTCTTCGTCTACCCATTCGGCTACGCGCTCTACATCAGCTTCTTTCATTGGGGGATCCTCGGAAAGCAGGCTGCCGGCACGGGGACGTTCAACTACGCGAAGGTCCTCCACGACCCGGTCTTCTACACGGCGCTGAAGAACGTCGCGGAGTACACCGTCGGCGTCGTCCCGCTGACGATGGCGCTGGGGCTCTCGCTCGCGCTCGTCGTCAACCAGAAGATCCGCGGGCGGAACTTCTTCCGTTCCGCGTTCTACTTCCCCTCGATCGCCTCGTCGGTCGCGATCACGACGATCGCGCTCTACATCTTCAACGCGAGCGGGCTCTTCAACCACATCATCGGCAGCCACACGCCGTGGTTCCAGAACGCCCCCACCGTGATCTGGGCGATCGTCGGCCTCAACTCGTGGACGTCGTCGGGAACCGCGATGCTCTACTACCTCGCCGCGCTCCAGTCGATTCCGACCGACGTGTACGAAGCGGCTGCGGTCGACAACACGAGCACCTGGCGCACGTTCTGGAAGATCACCTTCCCGCTGCTACGACCGGCGCACTTCTTCATCCTCGTCGTGTTCGGCATCGGCGCGCTGAAGCTGTTCGACCAGGCATTCGTCGTGTCCGCGGGTCAAGGAGGCCCGAACTACTCGACGTACACGCCGGTCCTGTACATCTACAAGGAGGCGTTCACGAGCTTCGACTTCGGCGTCGCCGCCGCGGCCGGAACCATCTACTTCGTCATCATCTTCGCGCTGACGTTCGTGGCGCGGATGACGGTCGGTCGTCAGGAGAGCGCGTGAGCGCCGGCGCTGCCAGCCAGTACATCCCGGCGCGGGCGCGCTCGGAGATCACCCGCAAGGCGCTCTTTTATGCCGTGCTCGTGCTCGTCGCAGCGATCTTCTTCGTGCCGTTCATCTACACGCTCACGACGTCGTTCAAGACGCTCCCCGACGCCGCGAACGTCACGTTCCTCCCGCACCCGTGGACGACATCGGCGTGGCACACGATCTGGACGCAGTACGACTTCAAGACGTACATCAAGAACAGCGTCTTTCTCGCGGTCGTCATCACCGTGTGCAGCATCTTCCTGTCGGGGCTCGGCGGCTACGCGTTCGCGCGCCTGAAGTTCCCGGGCCGAGAGCTCCTCTTCCTGCTCGTCCTCGGGACGCTGATGATTCCCGACCAGCTGCGGCTCATCCCGGTGTTCGTGATGCTCACGAACTGGCACCTGATCGGGAACTTCGACGGCTACATCCTCATCAACCTCGTCAGCGCGGGGAATCTCTTCTTCATGCGCCAGTACTTCCTCACCATTCCGAAGGACTTCGAGGAGGCGGCGAAGCTCGACGGCGCCGGGTACTTCAAGACGTTCTGGCGCGTGATGCTGCCGCTTGCCCTGCCGGCCATCTCGGCGCTCGTCATCCTCCAGTTCCAGGGCACGTGGAACGACTTCTTCTGGCCGCTGATCCTGTTCGGCCAGGGCAATCCCTCGCACTACACGATCCAGCTCGGGCTCGCGGAGCTGAACTTCCAGTACGGCGTCCTGTGGCCGGAGATCTGCGCCGGCAGCATCATCGCCATCCTCCCGATCCTCGCCATCTTCGTCGCGTTCCAGCGCTACTTCATCTCCGGCGTCGTCTCTGCGGGAGTGAAGGGATGAGCGCGCGCGACGCACTCGGCGCCGCCGGCCGCGACCTCTTCCAGAACTCGTGGCGGCTCGTACCCGTCAACGCCGCGCTCGGCATCGTGCTCGTCGCCGTGTCTCTGGTCTCGGTCGCCGTGCATGCTGCGCTCATGCTCGCCGTGCTTGCCGGGCCGCTTGCGGCCGCGCTCGTGCACTGCTCGGTGACGCTCGTGCGCACGGGCAATCTCGCGTTCGGCGACGCGTGGGACGGCCTGAAGCTGCACTGGCGGCGCGGTCTCCAGCTCGGCGCCGCCGGCACCGCGCTCGTCGTGCTCGCGGTGCTCGCGGTGCGCTTCTACACGCGAACGAGCTTCGGCTGGCCGCTCGCCTTCCTCACCGTGTATCTCGTTCTGCTGATCGGCATCTATGCGGTCGTGCTGGCGACGTACGCGATCGCCGAGCCCACACGGCCGCTGCGGCTCGCTGCGCGAGAGGCGGCCGCACTGGGGGCGCGGAGGCCGGGTGCAACCCTCCTGCTCGGCCTCGCGCTCCTCCTGGTCAACCTCGCCGGCGTCGCGGCCGCCGTGATGCCGTTCCTCACGTTGACGGTGGCATATTCGTTCGTCGCGGTCGCGCACTTCGCGCTGGAGAAGGAGATGGCGTAATGGCATCGATCACGTTCGACCACGTCACGAAGCGCTTCGACGACGCCGCCGCCGTCGACGACCTGAGCATCGACGTCGCGGACGGAGAGTTCCTCGTGCTCGTCGGCCCGTCCGGGTGCGGCAAGACGACGGCGCTCCGCATGCTCGCCGGGCTCGAGGACATCACCGGCGGCCGCATCCTCATCGGCGACCGCATCGTGAACAACGTCGCGCCGGGCGCACGCAACGTCGCGATGGTCTTCCAGTCGTATGCGCTGTACCCGCACATGACCGTGTACGACAACCTCGCGTTCAGCCTGCGCAACTTCGACGTTCCGAAGCAGGACATCGAGCGGCGCGTGCAAGAGGCCGCCAGGGTGCTCGAGCTCGACGAGTACCTCAAGCGCAAGCCGAAGCAGCTCTCCGGCGGCCAGCGGCAGCGCGTCGCGCTCGGCCGCGCGATCGTGCGCGAGCCGGCCGCATTCCTGATGGACGAGCCTCTCTCGAACCTCGACGCGGCGCTGCGCGTGCAGACGCGCGCGGAGATCCTGAAGCTGCAGAAGCGGCTCGGCACGACGACCATCTACGTCACGCACGACCAGGTCGAGGCGATGACGATGGGCGATCGCATCGCGGTGATGAGCAGGGGCGTCCTCCAGCAAATCGGGACGCCCGAGGATCTCTACACGAGCCCGGCGAACACGTTCGTGGCGCGGTTCATCGGCTCGCCGTCGATGAACCTCCTGCCGTCGGCCGTGCTCGGCGTCGGCAGGACGGGCCAGATCGCCGGCTTCCGTCCCGAGCACGTTCAGCTCGGCAACGGGCGTGCCGGCAGCGCACAGGTCCAGGCGGATGTCGAAGTGGTCGAGTACCTCGGCGACGAGCAGCTCGCCCACGTGCGCCTCGGCGAGCACGAGATCGTGGTCAAGCTCCCCGTCGAGCCGAGACTGCAGGCAGGAACGCACGAGACGTTCTCCGTGCCGCTGCAGAAGGTGCTGCTCTTCGACGAGTCGAGCACGAACGTCGTCGGAGCTGCGGCGTAAGCGTGGCGTCGCTGACGGTCCTCGACGGCTCGACCTTCTGCGTTTGCGACGAGCGCGGCGACGTCGACGGCATCGCCACCGCCTCCGGGTTCTTCGCATCCGACACGCGCTTCCTCTCGCGGTCGGTGCTGACGCTGGGCGGCGCGCGCCTCGAGCCGCTCTCGCACGACCAGCCGGCGCCGCACATCGCCGCGTTCGTGCTGCGCAACGCGCTCGTCGACGGCCTCGAGCCGAACGAGCTGTCGGTCGAGCGCGAGCGGTTCGTCGGCGACTGCATGGAGGAGCGCATCACCGTCGAGAACCACGGCCGCCGCGACGTCTAGGTCGAGCTCGGCCTCGAGCTCGAGGCGGATTTCGCGGACATCTTCGTCGTGAAGGCGCTCGAGCCCGGCTTCGGAACGCCGAGCGAGCACACGCTTCCCCCGTCGCGGCCGCTCGAGCGCGCCGGCAACGGGACACTCGTGTTCGCCGACGGCGACTTTCCGGCGCGGACGATCGTCCACCTCTCGGAGCCGTTCGGCGAGGAGCAGGGCGCGGCCCGCTTCATGCTCTCGCTCGCGCCGGGCGAGCGCTGGCGCCTGGTTGTCGGCGTGCAACCGCAGCTCAACGGCGTGCCGTCGCTCCCGAGCGCGTCGTTCGCGCGCGAGCTCGACGACGAGCGCCGCCGGGCGGAGGAATCGCTCGCGGCCTGGCGCGCGTCCGCCCCGCGTCTCCGCGCTCGCTGGGACGACCTCGTGCACACGTGGAACTGCTCGGTCGCCGACCTCGCCAGCCTGCGCATGCGCGTGGGCGAGTCCGACGCCGGTCGTCTGCTCGCAGCCGGAACGCCGTGGTTCATGACCGTGTTCGGCCGCGACACGCTCATCTCGTCCCTCCAGACGCTCCTGTTCGGGCCCGAGCTTGCGGCCAGCACGCTGCGCGTCCTCGCGGAGACGCAGGCCACGGTGGACGATCCCGAGCGCGACGCCGAGCCCGGGAAGATCATCCACGAGATGCGCCGCGGCAAGGCGGCCCTCGCGTGGACCGACCGCTACTACGGGACGGTCGACGCGACGCCGCTCTTCCTCATCCTCCTCTCCGAGCTGTGGCGCTGGACGGACGACCCTGCGCTCGCGCTCGAGCTGGAGGAGCCTGCACGCCGCGCGCTGGCGTGGATCGAGGGGCCTGCCGACCGCGACGGCGACGGCTTCGTCGAGTACGAGCGCCGCGCCACGCACGGGATCCGTAACCAGACGTGGAAGGACTCAGAGGACTCGATGGCGTTCCACGACGGAACGCTCGCCGTCGCGCCGATCGCTGCGGCCGAGGTGCAGGGCTACGTCTACGACGCGAAGCTGCGCGTCGCCGAGCTCGCGCGCGAGGTGTGGCGCGACCCGGCCACGGCCGAGCGCCTCGAGCGCGATGCGGCGGCGCTTCGGCGGCGCTTCGACGAGGCGTTCTGGGTCGCGGACCGTGGCTTCTACGCGCTCGGCCTCGACCGCGAGAAGCGCCAGAGCGATTCGCTCGGCTCGAACATCGGGCATCTGCTGTGGAGTGGCATCGTCCCGGACGTGCGG
>DASYFU010000454.1:0-4631 GCA_036498225.1 Gaiellaceae bacterium
GCACCGCCTCCGCGTTCACGTCGATGCTCGGTCACGGCATCCAGGGCGTGTCGACCGCGACGCTCGCGCACGTGCGCGTGCCCGCACACGTCGTCTGGGGAAGCGACGACACCGTCGACTCCGTGTCAGCCGGGCGCCGCACCGCGGCGATCATGCACGCGCCGTTCGTCGAGATCCCCGCAGGCCATCTCTCGATGCTCGCTCAGCCGGCGCTCGTGGCGCGGGCGATCGCGTCGGTCGACGGCACGAAGTAATACGCGCCCGTCAGCGGCGTCGTGTACTTCGTCAGCGCGTCGGGCGTCCCGTTCGCCAGGCCGGCCATGCTCTCGAGCATCGCATCGAGCGGGCGCTGCTCGTTGCAGAAGCCGACGAACATCGTCCCGTGGTCGATGACTGTGCCGTACGCGGTGTTGCGGCGGAAGATGTGGCCGAACGTGTCCTGGTCGGTGCTCGCGACGTGCGAGTCGTCCGGCTTCGGGTCGAGCTCTTCGCTGTCCGACTTGCGCCGCCCCATGACGCCCTCCTGCTGCTCGACGGCGAGCGACTCCCATTTCTCCACGTCGTGCGCCCATTGCTGGAGCAGGAGGATCGACCCGCCCTCGCCCGGCTCCCCCTCCGGGATGAGGACGAACTCCGGCGCCTCGACGAGCGTCGGATTCTCCGTCCCGTCGATGAAGCCGGTGAGGTCGCGGTCGTGGTGGTACGGCCAGCCGGATGTCTCCACCGCCACCTCGGCAACGGGCGCGAGCTCGTCGATCGCCGCCCGGGCAACGTCGAAGACGACGTCGTAGCTCGCGCCCGAGATCCAGAGGACCGCGTCCTGCTGCGTCGCCGGCATCATCCCGACCGGCTCGTCGAATCCGTGCAGATCCGCGGGCGCGTCGCCCGGCCAGAGCCCCGGCCGGAAACCGACGACCAGGTTGACGCCGCCCATCGTGGTCCGAGGCTCGCGCAGGCCGGCAACGGCGCTGACGAGGTTCCCCGTGCCTGTTCCGCGCAGCTCGAGGTACGCGTGCGATGCTGTCCCGAGGGCGAAGATTCCGCTCTGGGGCGATCGCATCCGCGCATCGTCGCATGAACGAGGGAGGACCCGATGAGCCCGATCTCGCGCGGCTTCCACGGCCGCCGAACCGAAGGCGATGAGGCGGCTCGCGTTCCGCCCGGCCAGTACGTGACGTACGACTTCCCCGTCCTCTCGGCCGGCCCGACGCCGCATCACTCGCTCGACCACTGGAGCTTCGAGATCGTCGGCGAGATCGACGAGCCGAAGGCGTGGACGTGGGAGCAGTTCCAGGCGCTGCCGCACGAGGACGTCACCGTCGACATTCACTGCGTGACGAAGTGGACGAAGCTCGACACGACGTGGACCGGCGTCTCGGTCGACACGCTGCTCGACGGCGTCGACACGACGGCCGAGTACGTGCTCGCGTACTCCGACGGCGGGTACACGACGAATCTCCCGCTCGCGGACGTGCGGGGCGGCAAGGCGTGGGTCGCATACCAGTACGGCGGCGAGCCGCTCGACCCCGAGCACGGCGGCCCCGCGCGGCTGCTCGTCCCGCACCTCTACTTCTGGAAGAGCGCGAAGTGGGTGCGCGGCATCGAGCTCCGTCAGGACGACAAGCCCGGTTTCTGGGAGAACTACGGCTACCACAACTACGGAGACCCGTGGAAAGAGCAGCGGTACGCGGGCGACTGAACTGGGGCCTCGCGCGCGTGGTCGATGTCGTCGAGGAGACGTCGCACGCGAAGAGCATCGTGCTCGATCCAGCCGACTGGCCGGGGCATCTCGCGGGCCAGCACGTCGACGTCAGGCTCACCGCGGACGACGGCTACCAGGCGCAGCGCAGCTACTCGATCGCGTCGGCTCCCGAGGACGAGCATCTGGTCCTCACCGTCGAGCGGATCGACGACGGCGAGGTATCGCCGTATCTCACGGACGAGCTGCGCGCGGGCGACGACCTCGAGCTGCGCGGCCCCATCGGCGGCTACTTCGTCTGGGAGGAGTCGCTCGGCGGCCCGCTCTTCCTCGTCGGGGGCGGGTCGGGCGTCGTGCCGCTGCGCGCGATGCTTCGTCACCACCGCGCGGTCGGAAGCGCCATTCCGGCGCGGCTCCTCTACTCGGCGCGGACGCAGGCCGACCTTCTCTATCGCGATGAGCTGGAGGCCTTTGACACGGTCGTTACGCTCACTCGAGAGCAGTGGAAGGGCCGCACCGGCCGCGTCGGGCGCGACCTGCTCGTCGAGGCCGGATGGCCGCCCGCGGAGAAGCCACGCGTGTACGTGTGCGGTCCGACAGGATTCGTCGAAGGCGTGGCCGACGCGCTCGTCGCGTTGGGGCACGAGGCAACCCGTATCAGAACGGAGAGGTTCGGTCCGACATGAGCACACCCGTCTGTTCCCATCTCGACACCATCGAGTTCACCGAGATCCCCGAGCACATCGCAGGCTGCGAGGACTGCCTCAAGATCGGCGGCGACTGGCTGCACCTCCGCATGTGCATGGAATGCGGCGGCATCCGGTGCTGCGACGACTCGCCGAACAAGCACGCGTCGAAGCACGCGCGCGAGGTCTCGCATCCGATCATCAAGTCGGCCGAGCCGGGCGAGGACTGGAGCTGGTGCTTCGTCGACAACGTCGCCTTCGTGATCGAATGATCGAGCTCGACGGCAACGCGATCGCCGGCGACCTGTGGGAGGTCTTCGGCGTGGACGTCAGCGGCGCCGCGACCGTCTGCGCCGCGTGCGGCGCGTCGTCGTACGTCGCAGAGACCGTCGTCTACACGCGCGGGCCGGGAACGGTGGCGCGCTGCCGCAGCTGCGGCGAGCTGCACCTGGTGCTCGTGACGATCCGCGACGTCACGTGCGTCGACATCAGCGGCATCGCCGCAATGACAATGGAGGAGGCACCGTGAACGACGATCAGATCCACACCTCGATCGAACAGCTCGTCTCCCAGGAGCACGAGCTCTGGGAGCTGGAGTCCGGCAATGCGACCGACGAGGACCGCCGCCGCCTGAAGGCGGTGCAGGTGTCGCTCGACCAGTGCTGGGATCTCCTGCGCCAGCGGCGAGCGCGGCGGGACGCCGGGCTCGACCCGGACAGCGCGGTGGAGCGATCCGCGGACGTGGTCGAGGGGTACCAGCAGTAGCGCACCGCGTCGTCATCGTCGGCGGCGGGTTCGGAGGGCTGCAGGCGGCGCTCGGCCTGCGGCATTCCGACGCCGACGTCACGCTCGTCGACCGGCGGAACTTCCACCTGTTCCAGCCGCTCACGTACCAGGTGGCGACCGGCGCGCTCTCGCCCGGCGAAATCGCGTATCCGCTCCGGGCGATCTTCACACACGACCGCAACGTGCGCGTCGCGCTCGCCGAGGTCGCCGACTTCGACCTCGACGCGCGCGAGCTGCGGTTGCGCGCCGTCGACGGCATCCCCACGCCCGAGACGCTCCCGTACGACACGCTGATCGTCTCGGGCGGCTCGCGCTACTCGTACTTCGGACACGACGCCTGGAGCGAGCACGCAGCCGAGGTTAAGTCGCTCGAGAGCGCGATCGTCGTGCGCAGCCGCCTGCTCGCGGCGTTCGAGGCCGCCGAGCAGGAGCACGACGCCGACGAGCGCGAGGCGTGGTTGACGTTCGTCGTCGTCGGCGCCGGCCCGACCGGTGTGGAGATGGCCGGCCAGATCGGCGAGCTCGCCCGCGACACGCTGCGGCACGACTTCCGCAGCATCGATCCGCGCTCGGCGCGCATCCTGCTCGTGGAAGCGGCCGACCGCGTGCTGACGACGTTCCCGCCGTCGCTCTCGGCGAAGGCACAGCGCTCGCTCGAGAAGGTCGGCGTCACCGTTCTCACGGGTCGCGCCGTCACGGGCATCGATCCGGACAGCGTCACCGTCGACGAGGAGCGGATCCCGGCGCGCACGGTCGTGTGGGCGGCGGGCGTGACCGCGTCGAGCCTCGCGTCGCGCCTGGCGGAGCTGACCGGCGCCGAGCTCGACCGCGCCGGCCGCGTCAGCGTGCAGACGGACCTCACGCTGCCCGGGCATCCGGAGATCTTCGCGCTCGGCGACATGGTGCGCGTCGGCGACACGCTGCTGCCGGGCGTCGCGCCGGTCGCGATGCAGCAGGGCCGGTACGCGGCGCGCGTCGTGCGCGAACGGTTACGCGGGAAGGCGAGCGAGCCGTTCCGCTACCGCGACAAGGGCAACCTCGCGACGATCGGCCGTGCTGCCGCCGTCGCAGACGTCAAGGGCCTCCGCCTGAGCGGCTTCGTCGCGTGGCTCACGTGGCTCGTCGTCCATCTCTTCTATCTCGTCGGCTTCCAGAACAGGATCCTCGTGTTCATCCGCTGGTCGGTGAGCTTCGCTACGCACGGCCGCGGCGCACGTCTCATCACTCGCACGACGAACTCCTAAGCCGTTCTCATCCGGGAGGTGGACACTGCCTCCATGAGCACCACCGAGAGACAGCGTCACGTCGAGCGTCTCCTCGGCCAGATCCGAGACGGCGTCGGCGACCTGGAACGGTTGCGCGCCCGCGGCGTTCGCGGCCGCCCGCTCGCCGAGCGCGAGCACGAGCTATCCGCCGCGCGCGAGCAGCTCGCGCAGATCGTCGCTCATGCAGGCGACGAC
>DASYFU010000455.1:0-11724 GCA_036498225.1 Gaiellaceae bacterium
ATCTGCGTGTCGGAGATCTCCGGCCGCGCGGCGAGCCAGTTGAAGAGATCGCGCGCGTCCTGGTCCTCGCGCGGGCCGTCGAGGCCCCACACGCCGCCGGACGCACCGGTCCCGCGCGCGTCGCACTCGAGGGAGGCGTACCCCGCCGGCGCGAGCGCCTGCGTCGCGAGCGGCTCCATGTCGGTGTGCGAGCCGCCGAGCCCATGGAAGAGGATGACGGCGGGCCAGCCACCGCTCGGCGGCGCACCGTCCGGCTCGACGATCGAGCAGGCCAGCGGCGTGCCGTCGGAGGCGGTGATGGTGACGGGCTGCGGCGTGGCGACGCCGATGAGCGCGGCAAGGAGGAGAGTGAGCATCCCCGTACCCTACGATCAACCCCCATGGATGCGCGGGCAGTCGGGGTGTTCGACTCGGGAGTGGGCGGCCTCACCGTCCTCCACGAGTGTCTCGTGACGCTCCCGCACGAGGATTTCGTCTACCTCGGCGACCATGCCCGCTTGCCGTACGGGCCGCGCCCGCTCGCGGAGGTGCGCGGCTTCGCGCGCGAGATCGGCGCATTCCTCGAGGCGCAGGACGTGAAGCTCATCGTCGTCGCGTGCAACAGCGCGACGTCGGCGGCGATGCCGCAGCTGCAGTCGGAGCTCTCCGTGCCCGTCATCGGCGTGATCGCGCCCGAGGCCCGCGCGGCCGTGCAGGCGACACGCAACCGGCGCGTCGGCCTGCTCGCGACGCAGGCGACCGTCGACGCCGGGCGGTACCGCGAGCTCGTGCACGCGCTCGACGCCGGCGTCGAGCTCCACTCCGTCGCGTGCCCGCGTCTCGTCCCGCTCATCGAGAGCGACGATCCGTACGGCGACGAGACCGAGGCTGCAGTGCGCGAGTACGCGGCGCCGCTCAAGGACGCCACGGTCGACACCGTGATCCTCGGATGCACGCACTATCCCCTCATTCGCCCTCTCTTCCAGCGCGTCTTCGGACGGGATGTGACGCTCGTCTTCTCCGCCGAGGAGACCGCACGCGAGGTGTCGGACACGCTCGCGCGCAAGCGCATCGAGAACGAGACGGCGCGGACCGGCGCATATCGCTTCCTCACCACGGGCGATGCCGCGTCGTTCCGCGAGATGGGACGCCGCTTCCTGCAGCTGCCGATCGGCGAGGTCGAGCACGTGTCGGTCGCGCGGCTCGAGGGCGCGGCCGCGTGAGAAACGACGGCCGCAAGCCCGATCAGCTGCGCACGCTGACGATCGCGCCGGATTACCTCGAGCAGCCGCACGGGTCGGCGCTCGTGACGCAGGGCAAGACGATCGTCCTGTGCACGGCGATGATCTCGGAAGAGGTCCCGCGCTGGCTGCGCAACCAGGGACGCGGCTGGATCACCGCCGAGTACTCGCTGCTGCCCGCGTCCACGGGCGACCGCGTCGAACGCGAGGCCTCGCGCGGCAAGCAGCAGGGCCGCACGATCGAGATCCAGCGGCTGATCGGCCGGGCCGTGCGCGCCGTCGCCGACTTCCGCGCGCTCGGGGAGCGGACGATGTGGCTCGATTGCGACGTTCTGCAAGCGGACGGTGGCACACGCTGCGCCGCCATCTGCGGCGCGTACGTCGCCGGCAAGCGCGCGGTCGATCGCTTCGGGCTCTCGCGCACGTTCGCGGACTCCGTCGCGGCGGTCTCGGTCGGCGTCGTCGAAGGCGTGCCGCTGCTCGACCTCGACTACTCGGAGGACTCGAACGCGGACACCGACATGAACGTCGTCATGACCGGCGACGGACGCCTCATCGAGGTGCAGGCGACGGCGGAGAAGGACCCCTTCACGCGCGAGCGGCTCGACGAGCTCCTCGAGCTCGCGGAGGCCGGCATCGCCGAGATCGGCGTGCGCCAGGCAGAGGCGACCGCAGTTGCCCTTCCCTGATCGGCACGCCATCCTCTGCTCGCGCAACGCGCACAAGGCGCGCGAGCTCGAGCGGCTGCTCCCCGGCTGGACGATCGAGCCGCTCGACGCGGAGGGATGGCCCGACGAGACCGGCTCGACGTACGTCGAGAACGCGCGCATCAAGGCCCGCTTCGGACGCGAGGTGCTCGGTCCCGGGCACCGGCTCATCGGCGAGGACTCGGGCCTCGAGGTCGACGCGCTCGGGGGCCGTCTCGGCATTCACTCGGCGCGCTACGCCCCCGAGGGCGCACCCGCGATCGCGAAGCTGCTCGGCGAGCTCAACGGCGTCACCGAGCGATCGGCGCGCTACGTCTCCGAGCTCGTGCTCCTGACGGAGGCCGACGAGGAGATCCGCGGCAGCGGCACTCTCGGGGGACGGATCGCGGACGAGCCGCGCGGGCACGAGGGGTTCGGGTACGACCCGGTGTTCATCCCGGAGGGCGAGGAGCGGACCGTCGCCGAGCTCGGCGACGCGTGGAAGGAATCGCACTCGCACCGTGCGCGCGCCGCCAGGGCGTTGCTGGCGGCGCTCGGCTCCGCGCTCCTGCTCGCAGGCTGCGGAGGGACCGACCGGTCGACGATGCGGGTCCTGCGCTCGTTCTTCTCCAGGGGGCCTGAAGCCCGCGCGTTCGGCGCGCGCTTTCCGCACAGGCCCGGAACGCTCCCCTGCGTCCTGCACGACAATGCCGTGACAGTCCAGGCGAGCTGCGCAACCGACATCTCCCTCGTGAAGCCCGCGCGCGCGGTGGTGACACTGACGGAGGCGTGGAACCACGGCGCAAAGGCGCACACGTGGTTCTTCTTCATCCGCCGCGACGGAACCGTGCAGTCGGTGATCCAGGAAGGCGCCCCCGCGCTACGGCCGTGAGTCGGTGGTTGCCGCGCGCCTGTGCGCCACCCACCAGTTCAGTTCGGCGCCGAGGACGATGACGTTCGCCATCACGTACAGCCAGAGGAGCAGGATCGCGGGGCCGCCGAGGACGCGCAGCGTCACGTTGACATCGGCGAGGCGCACGAATATCGGCAGTACCTGGAACGAGGCTTCGAGCATGACCGCGCCCATCACCGCGCCGGGCAGCACGTCGTGCACCGTGATCGGCACGTTCGGCAGCAGTCGGTACACGGCGAGGAGAAAGAGGAACACGCCGGCGAGCGACACGGCCACCGACAGGATGTAGGCGACCGCGTGATCCGCGCTGAAGCCGGGCGCGTAGCGCTTCAGCAGGTCGACGCCGAGCGCGCCGATGACGAGGCTCGCGAACAGCGTGACGAGCACGCTCACCATGAGCATCGCGGCGATCGTCTTCCCCCGGAGGAACGGACGGTTCGGGCGCCCGTACACGATGTTGAATGCGGACTCGAGCACACTGAAGAGCGAGAGCGACGACCACAGCAGACCGACGCCGCCGATGATGCCGAGCGTTGCAGCGTTGCCCTGCACGCGATGGACGAGCGTGAGGATGCTCTGAAGCGAGCTGCCGGGGAACGCGCGCTTCAGCTCGCGCACGAGGAAGTCGGACGCCTCGGCACGGTGTGCGAGGCCGAGGAGCGACAGCGCGAGGAAGACGAGTGGCACGAAGGAGAGCAGTGCGAAGTACGCGACCATCGCCGCCAGATGCGTTCCGCGGTCGGCGAAGAACTTCGCGAAGAGCGCCCGCTTCCTGAGTCGCATCGGCCCAGTTTGCACCGTGCTAACGTCGGCCACCGATGGACGCGGCTCAGGCACTGGCGGATCTGACCGAGATCTCCTCGCAGGTGGAGGCCGCCGTGCTCTTCGACGAGACCGGCGCGATCGCCGGCTCGACGCTCGCCGACGAGGGCGCGGCCGCCCTGGCCCGGGCTGCCGGCGAGCTCCTAGCGCGCGCATCCGCTCTTGGAGCCGGCGACATCACCCAGGTGGAGGCGTCGACGCCGGACGGCAGCGTCTTCGTCGTCAGCGAGGGAGCGCGACGCATCGTCGCGACGACCGGGCCCGATCCGACGACCGGCCTCGTCTTCTACGACCTCAAGAGCGCACTGCGCGACAGCGCGGCCGCGGAGAAGCCGAAGCGAAGGCGCGCGCCGAAGAAGGTGGACGATGCGGCGTAAGGCACTCGGTCTGTTCGGCTTCGCAACCGGTCTCTTCGCCGGCAGCGTCCTCTACCGGCGCACGGTCGCACGCCGGCGCGAGCGTGTCGACGTGTACTTCGACGACGGCTCGATGATCACGTTCGACGACGGCACGCCGGAGGCGGACGCGCTGCTCCCGATCGCGCGCGACGCGCTCGCTGCCGCCCGTCACTGATGAATACCGACGAGCTCCGCCGCGCGATCGTCGAGCACGCCTACCTCGAGGGCGACTTCCTCCTGCGCTCGGGGAAGCGATCGCGCTATTACCTCGACAAGTACCGCTTCGAGACGCGCCCGGACATCCTGCGCGCGCTCGGGGAGCGGATCGCCGCCGAGGTCGAGGCGCATGCGCCCGACGCAACGCGGCTCGCCGCGCCCGAGCTCGGCGCGGTCGCGCTCGCCGCGGCGGCGTCGCTCGAATCGGGACTGCCGTTCCTCATCGTGCGCAAGGAGGCGAAGGAGTACGGCACCGGTAACCGCCTCGAGGGCCCGTACGACGACGGCGAGTGCGTGTGCCTCGTCGAGGACGTCGTCACCTCGGGCGGCGCGCTGCTCGAATCGATCGAGGCGCTGCGCGAGGCGGGCCTCGCGGTGCAGACCGCGGTGTGCGTCGTCGACCGCCAGGAAGGCGGCGCGGACGCCCTCGCGCGGCGGGCCGTGCGCCTGCGGCCGATCTTCACCGCCGGAGAGCTCCTGGAGGAAGCGAAAAGCCCCGCAAAACCGCATGGTTGAGCGCATCCGTTGCCACTGGTAGGGTCATTTCGGCTCGATCAACGACAGGAGGAGAGGCACGTGACCAAGCAGGAGTTTGTGAACGAGGTCGCGAGGCGGAGCCAGCTGACCGCACGCGATGCCGGCAAGGCCGTCGACGCGTTCCTCGAGGCCATCACGGACACCTTGAAGGACGGCGGCGAGGTGGCGTTCACCGGTTTCGGCAAGTTCACCAGCCAGCAGCGCGCTGCGCGCACCGGCGTCAACCCGCGCAACCCGACGGAGAAGGTTCACATCCCGGCCGCGCGCGTGCCGAAGTTCTCGGCCGGCAGCGCGCTGAAGTCGGCAGTCAAGGGGGGCTAGCGCACCGACGCTCGGGCAAGTCTCCTCCAAGGATCGTCGAGAGGCCGCGCGAGCGGCCTCTCGTGCGTTCCGGAGGCCTCAGTAGATTGGAGCTGTGGCGCGGGTGGCCGTGACGCACTTCGCCGACCGCGTCGCCGAGGCGGTCGAGCGCAAGCGCAGCCAGATCGTCGTCGGCCTCGACCCGGTCGCCGACCAGCTTCCCGTCGAGCTGCGCGGCGAGATCGTTCTCGGGCGCGAGCATGCGGCCGCCGCGTGCACACGGTTCTGCTGCGGCATTGTCGACGCGGTCGCGCCGTACGCGGTCGCGGTGAAGCCGCAGCTCGCCTTCTTCGAGGCGCTCGGTGCAGACGGGATGCGCGCGCTCGAGGAGGTGTGTGAGTACGCGCGCGCGGCGGAGATGCTCGTCATCGCCGACGCGAAGCGCGGCGACATCGGCTCGACCGCGCGCGCATACGCAGCCGCATACGTCGAGCCGCGTGGCGACGAGCCCCCGCTCTCCGACGCGGTGACCGTCAATCCGTATCTCGGCCGCGACGCGCTCGAGCCCTTCCTCGCTGCGTGCCGGCGCGACGGCGCCGGGCTCTTCTGCCTGGTGAAGACGTCCAACGCCGGCGGCGCCGACGTCCAGGACGTGCGCCTCTCCGACGGGACGCTCCTCTGGCAGCACGTGGCCGGGCTCGTCGGCGAGTGGGGCGAGGATCTCGTCGGGGAGGGAGGGCTCTCGGCGGTCGGAGCCGTGGTCGGCGCGACCTTCCCGCGCGAGGTGGCCGAAGCGCGGCGGCTGCTGCCGCAAGCGGTGCTCCTGCTCCCGGGCGTCGGGGCCCAGGGCGGCAAGCCGGCCGACCTCGCACCGGCGTTCACGAGCGGGCCGGCGAGCGCCCTCGTCTCCGCCTCCCGGTCGATCATCTACGCGTACCGCAACGTGACGGACGACTGGCGCGGCGCCGCGGGCGGCGCGACCGCGCGGCTGGCCCATGACGTCTGGGCGGCCTCCGGCTGGTGAGGATGTACGCCGCACCGGCGGCTTCGCTCCTCGCCGTCACCGCGGCCGTCCTCGCCGTCCACTACGGCCTCCAGAAACGCGCAGCTCCTGTCAAACCCCCGCCGGTGGTCGTCCACCCCGGAAAGAACGTCCATGCAAAGAAGAAGGTCACGTTCACGCGTCTGTACGTCGTCCAACGAGGCGACAGCTTCTCCGTCATCGCCGCGAAGACGCACACGAGCATCGCCGCGCTCGAGCGGCTCAACCCGCATGTCAGCCCCTCCGGCCTGCGCGTGGGGGAGCAGATCAGGGTGAAGTAGCCTTCCCGGCGGCATGCGCCGGGGGTTGCTCGTCCTTTTCGTCGCGCTCGCGTTCGCAGGAGCGGCGCGCGCCGCTCCGCCGACCGTCGACGCGCGCGCCTACGAGGTCGTGAACGCGACCGACGGGACGGTGCTCGCGTCGTCGCATGCGGACGAGCGGCTGCCGATCGCGAGCATCACGAAGCTCATGACCGTGATCGTCGCGCTGCAGCACCTGCGGCTCGACGACGACGTGCGCGTGACGGCGCAGGCGGCGCACGTCGGTGAGGAGAGCATCCCCTTGCACGCAGGAGAGGTGGTGAGCGTGCACGACCTGCTCGAGGGCGCGCTCATCCAGAGCGCGAACGACGCGGCCGATGCGCTCGCCGCGGGCGCCTCGGGCGACGACGTTCCGCAGTTCATCGACTGGATGAACGAAGAGGCGCAGAAGCTCGGGCTCACGGACACGCACTTCGTGCGCCCGGACGGGCTGGACGCCCCCGGGCACGCGTCGAGCGCGCACGACGTCGCAGTGCTCGCGCAGGTGGCGATGCGCTCGCCCATCGTCCGAGAGATCGTGCGCATGCGCACCGCCACGATCGTGAACGGCACGATTCCACTGCACACGTGGAACGACCTGCTCGGCGTCTTTCCGGGGCTCATCGGCGTCAAGACCGGTCACACGAACGCGGCCGGCTGGTGCGAGGTGGCGGCGGCCCAGAGACCGGGTTACACGATCTACGCCGTCATCCTCGGCAGCCCGACGCGTGCGCAGCGCAACTCCGACCTCGACCGCCTGCTCGCATGGGGCGTTTCCCGCTATCGCACGCTGACGCTCATCGGTACGGAGCCGATCGCGCACGTGTCGCTCCCGTACGGCCGTCGCGCCGTCGCGCTCGTCGCGCCGACGCCGCTCGTGCGACTCGTGTCGGCCGGGGGCTCGATCGTCCGGCGGATCGTCGTGCCCTCCAGCGTCGCGCTGCCTGTCCGTCGCGGCGAAACGCTCGGACGGATCGAGATCTGGGCCGGAAAGCGGCTTCTCGGCTCGCGGCCCCTCGTCGCTGCCCGTTCCGTCCCCCGGCCGGGCGTCGGCGGGCGTCTACGCTGGTACGCGACGCGAACCGTGAAAGACCTCTGGGCCTTCATCCCGTGATCGTCACCGTCACCCTCAACGCTGCAGTCGACCGCACGCTCACCGTTCCGAACGTGCAGCTCGGGCACCGCCATCGCGCGAGCGCAAGCTTCACGTCCGCCGGCGGGAAGGGCATCAACGTCGCGCGCGCGCTGAAGACGCTCGAGACGCCGGTGATCGCAACCGGTCTCGCGGGCGGGCGGACGGGCGAGCGCATCGTCGAGGAGCTCGCACTCGAGGCGATCCTCAACGACTTCGTGCGCATCTCGGACGAGTCGCGCACGTCGACCGCCGTCGTCGACCCGACGGGCGGATCGCTGACGGAGATCTACGAGTGGGGACCCGCGGTGCGGCCCGAAGAGCTGGAGATGCTCCTCGACAAGCTGCGCTACCTGTCGCGTGTCGCGTCGTTCGTCGTCTTTTCCGGATCGTTGCCGCGCGACGTGGACGACGACTTCTACGCCGAGGCGATTCGCGAGCTCAACCGGCGCGGGATCCCGTGCGTCGTCGACTGCGAGGGCGAGCCGCTGCGCTACGGCGTCGAAGCGGAGCCGTTCCTCGTCTCGCCGAACCAGCGCGAGGCCGAGAGCCTCGTCGGCCAGGAGTTCTCCGACGAGGCCGATTTCCTCATGGCGCTCGACACGATCGCCGACCTCGGCGCGCGCAACGTGCTGATCACGCAGGAGACGTCGTGCTTCGCGCTCGTGCGCGAGGAGCGGACGGTGCGAAGGTTCCGCGCGTCGATCGAGCGCGTCGAGCCAGTCGCGTCCGTCGGCGCGGGCGACGTCCTGCTCGCGGGCTTCCTCGCTGCTCGGTTCAACGACCTTCCCGTCGACGACGCGCTGCGCAGTGCCGTCGGGTGCGCAGCCGCGTCCGTGCTCGAAGTCGGCGCGGGCCGTTTCGACGCGCGCGAAGCGAGCCGGCTCGCGGGCGACGTGAACCTCGAGGAGCTAGCGCCAGTCTCCGCTTGACACGTCCATGTTGGACGTGAGGCGCTGCACGCCGGTGCCGTCGACGCGAACGGTGTAGAGATCGAACGTCGGCGCGCCCTTCGGCTTCGCTGCGACGAGGAAGCGCGTCCCGTCGGGCGACCACGCGATGCTCCGGATCTGCGCAAACGGGAGTGCGACCTTCTTTCCCTGAACGACGACGCTCGTCCCGAGGATGTAGGCGAGGCGTCCGTCGGCCGACCAGCTCGGCGTCGTGAGCCCGGCGCCGATCGACGCGACCCTGACACGGCCGGCGCCGTTCGGCGCGGCGGTCCACAGCGACGACGGAGCCGTCGTCCCGTTGGCATACGCGATCTGCGTCGGTCCCCACGCGATCGTCCACGCCGGGACGTGGAGGTCCTTCGGCGTCCCGCCGACGGCGGCGATGAGCATCGCGTCGGGCGCCGTGTCGCACGCCGAGTGGACGTACATGATCTGCGTCCCGTCCGGTGACCAGCTCGCCGGGCCGTCGAACGTGCGGTCGGGCGGCGACGTCAACGTCGTCGCCGCTGAACCGTCGACGCCGATCGTCCTGAGCGACTCCGGGCAGCCCTTGCAGCTCAGCCCCGCGTACGGCGATTCGCCGAACGCGATGCGCGTCCCATCGGGGGAGATGCTCGGATCCACCTGGTTCGCCTGCACGTTCGTGATGCGCCGCAGCCCGCTCCCGTCCGGCGAGACGGAATAGAGATTGTCGAACGGCTCCGCGCAATAGCTCTGAAACACGATCGACCGCGTGTGAGGGACGAGCTGCATCGACGCGATCGCCGCCAGCGGGCCGCCGTCGTCGTCGCAGCCGATGACGTGCGTGTAGACGTGCGTGCCGTTCCGGACGGCGAACGTCGTCCCCGTTGCGACGGTGTTGAGCCCGAGCGACGTCGGTGCGCTCCCGAAGACGACGCCCGTCGGCGTCCAGATGGGCTCGGCGTCCAGGGTGGCGACGACCTGGGAGGAGACGAGTCGGCCCGTGCTCGTATGCACCTGAGCGCGATGCCCCTTGATCGACGCGAGCTTCGTCCCGTCGGGAGACCATGCTGTGGCCGTCGCCGCGACGGAGAAGCGTTCCTTGCCGTTCTCGCCGACGACGTGGACGCGACCGTCGTACGCGCCGGTGGCGAAGAGCCCCGTTGCGGACCAGCCGGCCGGATTGCCGCCGCTCGAGATGGTCCACACGTGCTGTCCCGCCGGCGTGAACGCGTCGACGCTGCTGCCGCCGTTCGTATCCACGGTGACGAGCCGGCCGTCGGGCGACCACGCCGGCCTGAAGATCGACGCGGCGCGATCGAGTGCGCGCGGCGCGGCCCCGAGCGTCGCGAGCCAGAGCGTCTGCAACAGGTGGTTGGTCCCGCCCGTCGTGTAGGCGAGCGTCCGGCTGTCCGGCGACCAGGCCGGCTCGACGTCGTATTGGGACGGGAAGCCCTTGGCCGACACGAGCCGGAGACCACGGCCGTCGACGCCGATCGCCCAGACGCCGCCGTCGAAGCGGTCGCTCACGAACGCGACGAGCTTGCCGTTCGGCGCGACGACGGGGTTCGTCTCTTGCCAGGGACTGTGGGTGAGATTCACGACGCGGCCGTTCCAGTCGGCGCGATAGACGTCTCCCGAGACCGTTGGCGTGCGATCCGCGGCGAACACGATGCGTGACCCGCCACTCGTGTGTGTCGCGCCGCCTGCCAGTGCCGCGGCGGCGAACGCTGCGGCGAGCGGCTTCACCCCGCGAGCGTGATCGCGCGGATGCGCGCCCGGCCGTCGACGTTCTCGGCCCAGGCGATGCGCTTGCCCGCGATGGACAGGCCGACGGGCGTTGCGGCCGCCTTCGCAACCGTGCGCACGCGCCTCGTCGCGGTATCGACGACACGAATCGAGCGGCCGACGCGGAAGACGAGGTTTCCGTCTCCGGCGGAGAGCTCGGGCGCGGTTGCCGCGGGCACCTTCACGCTGCGCAGGTTGTTGCCCGTGGGCATGTCGTACCAGCTGACGATGGCCGTGCCGGCGGAGCGGCTGAGGACGGCGAGCGTGCTCGCGGAGAGTGCGATCGCGACCGGCGTCCCGTTCGGCGAGACACTCGTCAGGAGTGCGCCGCTGACGGCGTCGCGCACCTCGACGGGCAGATTCTGGGACGCGAGCGGGTGACCGTCCGTCGTCGACGACCCTGCGGCGGGCACGTATGCGACGTCGCCGTCCGACGCGGCCACGGCGACCGCGGGAGGTGCGCCGTTGACACGGACCGGAGCCTTGCGCCCGACGATGCGGTAGATGCCGCCTCCGGCGATCTTCAGCTCGCACGCTCCCGGTTCTTGGGGAGCGGAGAGGCAGTCGACCTGGTTCTTGTACGCAACCGTCGCGACCGCATAGACGAGCGTGCCGCCGCTGCCTGCGACGCCCGCGAGCCATGAACCTGTGCCGTGGTTCGCATGCGCGACCTCCTGGAAGCGGCGCTCCCGTGGATCGTGCACGGCGGCGCCGAGCACGTAGTCGAACCTGATCGATTGCGCTGCCGACTCGTGCAGCGACCACAGGAGGGCGGGCGAGCCGCCGTTCTCCGCGACGGCGAGGTTGACGGGCGAGCCCGCGGGCACCTGCCACCCGCAAGTGACGTTGTGGTACCCCGAGCCCTCGGCCGGGAGGTGCTGCTGCGCGCCTCCGAGCTGCCAGACCCAGACGTCGTTGCAGGCCTTCGTGTTCGGCGCGAACCAGGCGACCAGGCCGTCGTCCTGCGCGAACGCGGCGATGGTGCGGTGGGCGGGACCCGTGTAGAGGGTCTCCACCTGTCCCGCACGCGCCGACGAATGGAGAATCGAGGCCGCAAGAGCGAGCGCGCCGAGCAGCGTGCGCATCGAACGCACGGTAACGCCCCGGTGTTAGGAGGGTGTTTGAACGGGGGGTGCCGTCGGCGCAGGTTGGTACCCTTGCTTCCTTGAGCGTCGACCTCCGTCCGGACGAGCTGCAGCGGCTGCTCGAGCTGGACCGGAAGTTCGCCAGGGAAGGGTTGACCTTCGACGACGTGCTGCTCGTCCCGGCCGAGTCGGCAGTGCTCCCGAACGAGGTCTCGACCCGCACGCGGCTCACGCGCTCGATCGACCTGAGCATCCCCATCGTCTCGGCGGCGATGGACACGGTCACCGAGGCGCGCCTCGCGATCGCGCTCGCGCGCGAAGGCGGGATCGGCATCGTCCACCGGAATCTCTCGATCGCGGACCAGGTGGCCG